>WFZV01000186.1 GCA_015489395.1 Bacteroidales bacterium | reverse complement strand
ATTATATAAAATGTGTTGTAGCTCATCAAAGTGAGCATTAAAACAAAAATCAACGTCAAAGCCACTAAAGCATCGATATGGTTTTTAAGCTTTAACTCTCGTCCTTGAAAACGTTTGACATGAAAGACTGTCCGGCGAAGTATGAAAATGATAACAAAAACAGCAATAATTGGAGCAAAAACATCGCCAGTAGCGGAAATAAAGTCGTAAAACCAACCCCAACTGCCTAAAATACGTTCTGTGCCTAAAATGCCGTCCAATAACATCTCAAAACTACCGAATAAAATAATCAAAAAGCCCCAGAACAGTATTGCGTGCAAAATACCAATTGGCCGTTTTAAAATTCTGGTTTGCCCAAATGCTACCTCTAAAGTTCGAACAATACGCTTACCAATATGGTCAACTTTGTAAGGTTTGAATTTTCGAAAAATTAAATAGTATCGGTAGAAGCTGTAAAACAGCGCACTAAAAGCAATTACAACAGTTAAAATGAAAATAATTTGCTCCATTTTTTAATATTTTTAAAATTTAATTAGATTCAAGTCTAAAAAACTAAAAGGTTATCAGCCTCATACTGGCCTTAAGCACAAAGTTTTATTTAATTATTCTTAAAAAAGGATTTTCGACAATTTTTAGGTAAATATACAAAAAAATTTCTTAAAAAATACCTTGCATGCAATATTTTTTTTAGCTAAATTTATACCAACAAAGTCAAACCAAGCTTTTTTTGACCATGAAAATCTCGCAAACCTTTGATTTTTACATACGAACAACCCATTTATCTCTAACACGAATTTACAATATCTTGCTTAAACAGTTCGGTATCACCCAGACAGAGGCTTTGGTGCTTATTAACGTGAAAAAAGATGGCACTCCAATTACTAAATTAGCTCAGTACCTCAATATGCAAGATGCCAGTCTCAATCGCCAGCTTAAACGTATGCAAAAAGCCGGGTTCATCCTACGGAAAAAAGACCAATTCGACAAAAGAATCACACGAATTTTTCTGACTCAAAAGGGTGTCGAACTTCGTAAAAAAGTTAAACAACTGGCTGTGGAACTTAATAATCAATTTCTGAGCCTTCTTAGCAATGATGAACAACAAATTTTCTTTTCACTTTTTGACAAAATAAGACAACAAATAACCGCCATAGAGGCGAAAATTATAAAAAATCAAAAGTTATGATCAGAAGAATTAAAAAAGTCGCAGTTTTAGGGGCAGGTGTAATGGGAGCAGCCATTGCCTGCCACTTTGCTAATGCCGGCCTGGAGGTGCTTCTTCTGGATATTGTTCCGCGCGAACTTACTGAAGAAGAAAAGAAAAAAGGCCTGACTCTCAACGACAAACAGGTCAGAAACAGAATCGTTAATCAGGGACTTGAACGCGCTTTAAAAACCAAACCATCGCCTATTTACCATCAATCGTTTGTAAAACGCATTACTACAGGCAACTTCGAAGATGATATGCCCAAAATCAAAGATTACGACTGGGTTATCGAAGTTGTGGTCGAACGTTTGGACATTAAACAAAAAGTCTTTGATCAAGTCGAAAAATACCGCCGTCCAGGCACCCTCGTTAGTACTAACACCTCTGGAATTTCTATTGAAAAAATGATTGAAGGCCGCAGCGAAGACTTCCAAAAACATTTCTGTGGCACACACTTTTTCAATCCTCCACGCTATTTACCACTCCTGGAAATTATACCTTCATCGAAGACCTTGCCAGAAGTCATTGATTTTCTCACTGACTTTGCCTCGCGAATTTTAGGCAAAACACCAGTTATTGCTAAAGATACTCCGGCATTTATCGCTAACCGTATTGGTACATTCGCTATCATGGACCTGCTCAATAACGTTAAAAAATTCGGATTTACAATCACTGAAATTGACAAACTTACCGGAACTATCATCGGTAACCCTAAATCAGCTATTTTCCGTACTGCTGACGTCGTCGGCCTGGACACTCTGGTCCATGTTGCCAATTACATAAAACAAAACACCAATGACGAGAAAAACGATTCTTTCAAAATTCCAGATTATCTGCAGAAACTTGTAGAAAACAACTGGCTGGGACAAAAATCAGGACAGGGCTTTTACAAAAAAGTTAAACAAGACGGAAAAACTAAATACCTGTCCATCGACTTTGACACATTAGAATATAAAGAAGACCCAAAACCCAAATTCGATATTTTCGAAAAAGCAAAAGCTATTGACGATCTGCGCAAACGTTTGCCTGTACTGCTTTCCGATAAAGGCAAAGTAGGCGATTTTTACCGATACATTTTCTATAGCCTGTTTGAATATTCTTCAAACCGAATACCTGAAATTGCAGAAGAACTCTACAAAATAGACGAAGCTCTTAAAGCTGGATTTGGACGTAAACTTGGACCTTTTGAAGCCTGGGACGCACTTGGCGTCGAACAGACTGTTAAAAACATGGAAGAACAGGGCTTTACTCCTGCACCATGGGTCTACGAAATGCTTAAAAACGGCTATAAATCCTTCTACAAAATCGAAAACGGACTGAAATACTACTACGACATACACGAAAAAACTTATAAACTAATTCCTGGACAGGAAAACAAACTCTCGCTCGAAGTACTCCGACCTTCAAGCATAATCTGGGAAAATGACGGAGCATCAATCTTCGACCTGGGTGACGGCGTTATAGCTGTAGAATTCCACACCAAAATGAACACTATCGGCGCAGAAGTACTCACTGCGCTTAATAAAGCTCTGGACCTGGCTGAAGAAAAATACCAGGCTCTGGTCATTTATAACGAAGGCGAACATTTCTCTGCTGGAGCTAACGTGGGCATGATTTACATGCTGGCTGTCGAACAAGAATACGATGAATTAGCCGCAGCTGTTCGCTGGTTCCAGCGCACAACAATGCGATTACGTTATTCGCCAATTCCTGTTATTGCTGCACCACATGGCATGACTTTAGGTGGCGGTACAGAAATTTGTATGCACGCCGACAAGGTTATCGCTCATGCTGAAACTTACATGGGTCTGGTTGAAATTGGCGTTGGTGTTATTCCTGGCGGTGGCGGTACAAAAGAATTTGCTTTGCGTCTTGGCGATGAATTAAAAGACGGCGATGTACGCGTCAACCGTTTCCAGCAACGATTTTTGACTATTGCACAGGCTAAAGTTTCGACCTCTGCTTACGAAGCCTTTGACCTTGGTTACTTACGACCAGGCGTTGATGAAGTCATCATCAGCCGTGCGCATCAATTGGCTTATGCTAAACAGGTTGCCCTTAACATGGCTAAAAAAGGCTATGTACAACCCGCACCGCGCCGTGACGTTAAAGTTT
>WFZV01000185.1 GCA_015489395.1 Bacteroidales bacterium | reverse complement strand
TGCTTTTAGTGAGTTATGCAGCATTTGGGCAATATTATAATATTTCGATGGGGATGAGTTTAGCCAGTCAACAATGGGAGCCAGAGCCAAACCGGGGGTCAGTCAAAGCTGTGATGATGGGGTTGAATGCTCATTTTGGATATGATTTTAAGTTTTGGAAGTATTTTTATTATGGTTTTCGTGTAGGTTATGACCAGACAGGAATTGAATACCACAATCCGTATTACAATCAGAGTTTTAGCTATCTTGAGCTTCAACAAATATTGAAAATCAAGACTTCATATTCGCCAGTTTACTTTGGTATTGGTGGATATGGTGGAATTTTGATGTCGCAATCAGAATTTTTTAACAATCAATCGCAAAACTTACCCAGATCGAAGTATTTATTCTATGATTATGGTATAGAGCCAGTTATAGGTGCAGAACTTATGCTGAATTTTTTTAAGATTTACACACAGGTAGAATACAAATTTGGTTTTCCAGATATTTACAAACCAGAAAACCTGAGCATTAAAAACCGTTCGATTTTAATTTTATTAGGAATAAGTTTTTATGTGTTATGATAATTTTATTTTTTGAACTGTTAGAGAATTTTTACTTTTGAAAAAATTTAAAATCAACGAAAATGAAATTAAAAATCTCTTTTTTCATTGCATTAGTCGCAGGGTTATTTATAATCAGCAGCTGCAAGCATAGCGTTGACTATCAAAAAGCTATTGTCGGCACATGGAAAATCGATACAAGTTACTTTTTGTTTTACAATGGTCAGAAACAAATCAGTCTTAAGGAATTTTATCCTTATGTAATGAACACTTACAGCAAACAAATTCAAATTCTTTCTGATACCCTGAAAAAATTGCAACAATCGCCCAAAGACTCATTATTTGCAAAATATCTTGAAGCCCGCCTGAACCAGCTACAGACTGTGTATGAGCAATACAAAGATTACTCTGTTTTTGAAAAAAGCTTTACTTCTCAAAATGAAGCGAATAAAAAATTAGAATTTCAATTTAACCAGGACGGAAGCTTACTTCTGTTACCTGACAACATCAAGGGTAAATGGGCTATTAAGGACACTACAAACGGAAAACTTCTGGATTTAATCATTGGCAATTACACACAAAGCTCAAAATTAGTAAAACTCAACAATAAACTTTTAGTTCTTCACGACTCTTCAGCCCTTGATTCGTCATATTCACTAGTCGTAGCTCTGGAATTCAAGAAAGTAACTAAAAAATAACGTTTTTTCAGCATAAAAACATTTACTATGAAAAAACACGTTCTTATACTTTTATCAATTACCTTTTTGCTTTTCTCGTGTCACAAGGATGTCAAACAGCAAATCCTTGGCAAATGGGAAATCAATAAAACACAGGTTATAAACATTGACGAGTATTTAAAAAACTATCAAAAGAAATTCAAAGTAAGCAAAGACGAACTTGAACAAGAAAAAAGCCGTATAAAAGCTTTACCAGACTCGTATTTTCCCAAAGGCATAATCATGGAATTTGACGATAGCTCAAAATTTTATCTGGGCGGAATTGAAGGCAAATGGACTTATTATCCTGACAAAAATAAGATTAAAATCAAATTAGCACTTATAGACAGTACAATGTTTAAAATCAAGAAAATCAGTAATAAAGACCTGATTCTGACATACAACACAAACCTGAGCGAAATTCCATTAATTATCGAATTAAAACTTAATAAGGTTGAAACTTCAGAGCAGTAAATTTTTTCTTAATTAATTTGAATTAAAAGCTGTTAACTTTGCAACAACCATTTTAAATGTTAAATTTAAGCGTTGGTAAGCTGCTGCTGCCAACGCTTTTTTTAAAAATCAAAAACTTAAGGCAATGGAACAAGCTCCTGACATTGTAATGATGACAGAAAAAATAAAACAAGAAAGCGCTTTTATTGACTTGATAAAATTAGAAATGGGCAAAGTCATTATCGGCCAAAAACATCTTATTGACAATCTTATCATCGCTCTATTAGCCGACGGACATATACTCCTGGAAGGTGTGCCTGGCCTTGCTAAAACACTTTCTATTAAAACATTAGCACAAATCGTAAACGTTTCATTCTCACGAATTCAATTTACACCTGACCTTTTGCCAGCAGACTTAATCGGAACATTGATTTACAGCCAGAAAAAAGAAGAATTTACAGTTAAATTAGGTCCTATTTTCGCAAATTTCATCCTTGCTGACGAAATTAACCGTTCTCCTGCCAAAGTACAAAGCGCACTGCTTGAAGCTATGCAGGAACGACAGGTGACAATCGGCGATAAAACAAATAAACTGCCTGAGCCTTTCCTTGTTATGGCTACGCAAAACCCGCTGGAACAAGAAGGTACTTATCCATTGCCAGAAGCACAAATCGACCGTTTTATGCTTAAAGTGCTTGTGGACTATCCAAAACGCGAAGAAGAACGACAAATTATCCGTATAAACCTGGCTCAACAATTTCCAAAACCTAATGCTGTTGTCAACGGCGAACAAATCCTTAATGCACGTAAACTGGTCAAAGACATACACCTGAGCGACAAAATCGAAAACTATATCCTCGACATTGTGTTTGCTACACGCTACCCAGAATCTTACAACTTAGAAAAACTCAAGGCATTAATCCGCTACGGTGCATCACCACGTGCAAGTATTTACCTGGCATTAGCCTCTAAAGCCAAGGCATTTATGGAACACCGCGCCTTTGTCCTGCCTGACGATGTTAAATCTGTGGCATTTGAAGTGCTGCGACACCGCATTGGACTCACTTACGAAGCAGAAGCTGAAAACATCAGCAGCGACGACATTATCACAGAAATCCTTAACAACGTCGAAGTACCGTAATTCCAAGAAACCCTCTGCCCTTATATAAAATTTTCCGGGCATTTAGCAAAAGTCCTATTATATGACGATTGAAGCATGACGGCGGGCTGTGACCAGCCCGCCGTCATGCGTTTTTACCCCGCCCCAAACGACAGGGCTAAAAATCAATCTCACGATTTACCTCTTTATATTAACCTTCGACACGCAGGCCTGGTAAAAATTTCCGCAAAATTGTCTAAAAGACTCGACAATTTTATGCGAAAGCTGTCGATTTATTTCGACAAAATTATTATATTGCCAAAAATTAATGCTCTTCGATCATGCACCAGCTTTTTGAAAAATCAAACTTACTTGTCGGCCAGGTTTCAACAAACTTCAAACGCTATCTATACCAAAATTTACCATGGGACAAACGGCTAATCATCATTACAGGTGCGCGAGGAGTTGGAAAAACTACCATGCTTTTACAATATTTGAAAGAAAATTTTTATCCGTCAGATTCAGCCATTTATATTACGCTTGACGACATTTATTTTCTCAAAAACAGTCTATATGACTTTGCTCGACAGTTTAGACAAAATGGCGGAAAGCTACTTGTTATAGACGAAGCTCACAAATATGATAACTGGAGCATTGAAATAAAAAATCTTTACGACACATACAAAGATCTAAGCTTTATCGTGACAGGCTCATCAATACTGAATTTATATAAATCACAGGCTGACCTTAGCCGTAGAGCCTTGTTTTTCACAATGCAAGGGCTTTCATTCCGTGAATTTCTCGAACTTAAATATAATTTTTCGTTGCCTACAGTTAGTCTAAATGATATTGTAAAAAATCACATTGTTATTGCTTCAGAGTACAGAAAAAAGCTAAAATACCCGCTTAAATATTTTAAAGAATACATTTCGCATGGTTATTACCCCTTTTTTGTTGATGAACCGGAAGTACTTTTTTATTACCAACGGATAAAACAAGTTATCGAATTAGTCCTAAACAAGGATATTAGCACATTGATACAGATAAAAGCCAAAACAGTACAGCAGTTTCTTAAATTGCTTGTAATAATCGCGGAGTCCTCGCCTTTTAAGCCCAACATTTCTAAAATCGCCCAAATACTTGATATTTCGCGAGATACGCTTTACAAATATTTAGACTTATTACAACGTTCCAGTTTGATAAAAAAATTGTCTGCTTCGACAAAAGGTATACGTTCGTTAAGTAAAATCGAAAAAATTTTCCTGGAAAATCCGAACTTATTTTTTGCTTTAAGTCCTGAAAATGCACACATAGGAAGCATAAGAGAAACATTTTTCATGAATCAGGTTTCTGTAAATCATTTAGTTCAAGCAGCCGATAAAGCAGATTTTTTGGTAGATGAAAAATACTATTTCGAGGTGGGAGGTGCAAACAAAACCAAACGTCAAATTTCTGGTTTAACTAATGCCTACCTTGCACTTGACGATATTGAAATAGGCGGCAGAGAAAAAATACCGTTATGGCTGTTCGGATTTTTGT
>WFZV01000184.1 GCA_015489395.1 Bacteroidales bacterium | reverse complement strand
ATACTCATGGGAGAAGCTACAATAAAGCAACTTTATGAGGCTGGTCTGGTCAAAACCGTAGCTGATTTATACGATTTAAAATACGAAGACCTGATCAAATTAGAGCGTTTTGGCGATAAATCTGCCCGTAACCTGCTTGAAAGCATTGAACGCAGCAAACAAGTGCCTTTCGAACGGGTACTTTACGCTCTGGGAATACGTTACGTCGGCGAAACAGTGGCTAAAGTCCTGGCAAAACACTTTAAAAGCATCGACGAGCTTATGAACGCCACATACGAACAATTGGTCGCAATACCTGAAATCGGCGACAAAATCGCCAGAAGCATCATCGAATATTTCAAGGATCCGAAAAACCGTGAAATTATCGAACGTTTACGAAAGGCTGGCGTACAAATGCAAGCCAAAAAAGAGGAGACCCCACAGCTGCTCCAGGGCTTGAATTTCGTCGTAACTGGCAATTTCGGTACACCAGAACGCCGTAAATTGATCGAAGAATTAGTCGAAAAATACGGAGGAAAACGTCAAAGCAGCGTTAGTTCTAAGACAAACTACATCATAGCTGGCGAAAAGCCCGGTGTTTCGAAAATGCAAAAAGCCAAACAGCTGGGCATACCCGTTATTTCAGCCGAAGAATTTTTCAAAATGATTAATTACCAGGAAAATAAATAGGATTTATGCTGCTCATTTTCCGGTATTTTCACATTCACACAGAGCCGCAATTGCACGATTATTTTTAATTTTTCAGCAGCAAAAAAATCCACGTACATTCAATTTAAGACATTTAACGGGTAATGATTGATACTTGCAACTTTCGCAAGTGCCGTGTAAAAACGAAAAGGCGAAAGCAGGCCCTTTCGACCCGGCCTGCTTTCGCCTTAATAAATCGTATTATGTCAGGACAATAGGTTTTATTGCTGGGTCTTCTTGTAATCTTCAAGGAATTTTTGCAGACCAATATCTGTCAAAGGATGGCGCAAAAGGCCTAAAATAGCTTTAAGTGGTGCAGTAACGATGTCGGCACCTGCTTCGGCCGCCTGAATAATGTGCTGGGTACTTCGGATTGAAGCAGCCAATACTTCAGTAGCAAAACCATAATAATTGTAAATTTCAACAATTTTTCGTACCAGTTCAATGCCATCTGAAGCAATGTCATCCAGACGGCCAATGAACGGCGAAACGAAAGTTGCACCTGCTTTAGCCGCTAAAATAGCCTGTCCTGGCGAAAAGACCAGAGTACAGTTGGTTCTAATGCCTTCTTCGGACAGGGTTTTTATAGCTTTAACTCCGTCTTTTATCATCGGGATTTTGACCACAATATTAGGGTGGATTTGCGAAAGTTCACGTGCTTCGCGCAACATCCCTTCGTAATCTGTGGCGATAACCTCTGCGCTTACTGGACCGTCAACAATTTCGCAGATTTTACGGTAATGTTCAAAAATCTGGTCTTTGCCTTTGACACCTTCTCGTGAAATTAGTGTAGGATTTGTCGTTACGCCGTCTAAAATTCCTAAATCAGCGGCTTCCTTAATTTCGTCCAAATTTGCAGTATCAATAAAGAATTTCATTGTATTAAGTTTTTTAGTTTTTCAAAAATTAGCGATTTGGCAAAATTAGTAAAAAACTTTGTATATTTTTGTTCAAAAATGAATTAATTTTTAGACTTAAAAATCAACAATATGGCGATTTGGCATTATTTTTCGTCTGATCCGCATCAGCGAGCTAAATTTATATTTAATTTGATTGCACCAGTTTACGGACTGCTTGTAAAGTCCATTGAACGAAATTACTTATCGTCGATTAAAGTTGTCCAGGAAATGATAGACATACAAAACAAAGAAGTTTTAGACGTGGGAACAGGAACGGGAGCTTGGGGTAAATTATTTTTAGATAATGGTGCCAAAAGAGTTGTGGGAATAGATCTGGCAGAAAAAATGGTTAAAGTTGCCAGGAAAAAATATCCAGAAATTGAATTTTTCACATGTAATGCAGAACTCATGTCCAAAATTCCTGATAAAAGTTTCGATATAGTAACGTCATCTTATGTTTTACACGGTGTAAAGTC
>WFZV01000183.1 GCA_015489395.1 Bacteroidales bacterium | reverse complement strand
TAAATACCCAGTTACAGCTTTGTTCGCAGAAAAAGAAAAATTTGATTGGAAAATTTGTAAACAATGACTAATTTTATAACAAGGAAATATAAAAAATTATCACACATCATCAGCCCCCTTATACACACAAAATTTAACACTACCAAAATTAAGAGTGTATTGCAAAAAAACGGGCGCGTTAAAATTTATAACGTTGAAAAGAGAAAACAGGTCAATAGATGGCACGCGCCGATTTATTACGTTTTTTGTGAAATTCTGGCATTTTTATCTAAGCCTATGTCACGAACTAAAAGCAACAAAATTTTTACGCCAATCACTGGCAGTGGTGAAGCAAGGGAAGTTCGTAAGTTATTCTTCTTTAAGTGGTTGCAGGACGACCAGTGGCGGATTTTTGTGGGTTCTGTATGGTGGTTTTTCTAATTTTATAGGGTAGCGGCTGCGGTACATTATCCATGGAGCAATAGAGTCCATCCAGAGGTACGCAGCATTGTAAGTAGGGTGTGCCTGGTCCTGGAATCGTGTGAATTTCGGATTATTGAGGCTGATTTTGTATGATGGGAAAAATCTGTCGTTGCCTACGTAGTAGCGTATTACATTGTTTATGCCACGGTCTTTGCGCCAGTTAGGTGGTCCTATCCAGACAAATGGCAGGGTGTCTAATTGTTTGAGGATGTGGAACATGTATTTGCTTTGCGACAAAGGAGTCATTTTAAATGGCAATTCGTTAGCGCCCAGAACGATAATTACGTAATTGGGTTTAAATTTTTTGATAAAATAAGCCAGTGTATCGCTGTTGCCCACCCATGAGGTTTTGGCTGCATACCAGATGACAACGTGGAGTTTGTGACCATTGTAGCGGCAATAGTCGTACATGGGATAACGTAGCTGCTCTAACATTGAATCGCCGAAAAGCAGGATATTTTTGTGTGTTGTGTCGATGCTTTGACGTTGCCAATGTATGTCCTGTGCAGCGAGCGACGGGATTTTTGTTGTATCGCCCATAATGAATTGGGCGAAATGTGTTTTTTTGATTTCTATTTTACCAATGTGTAAAGTAAAAGGAGCAAAAGAATATGCAGTTAGCAGGAATAAAGTGATTATCAGCATCCATATAAAGCCCCAAACCGGTTTCATAGCGATTTTTGTTGTGTTTTAGTAAGTTTTAAAGTTTGTATTTTTCTGGTTAAAAAGCCATTGATATAACTTCCTATTCGGTAGAGCTTTGAACCAGGCGCCGTGTTTGACGTCAGGATATTCGGTATAAATCGGATTAGCGCCATATTTTTTTAAAGTTTTAACCATATTCCTGGATAAAGTCACTGGAACGACATTATCTCTGGCACCGTGAAAAACCCAAACCGGTATATGAGCGATAGATTTTGCTATGGCAGTGTCGGCTCCACCACAAATCGGTACACCGGCAGCAAAGAAGTGATTCATACGATAAAGCAAATCCCACGTACCAAAACCACCCATCGATAAACCTATTACGTAAATTCGTGTTGTGTCGATTGGGTATTTCGAAACGATTTGTCGTAAAAGTTGAATCAGAGCAAACATGCTCTGGCTCGGCTCATCGGGTTGCTTCATATACGGCTTTGACCAATCAACATTAACCCATTTTTGACCAGTAGGACATTGCGGAGCTAAAATAAATGAAGGATATTTAGCTTGAAACCAATCACTTGCAAAAATCGTATCAATGTAAGTTAGTTGCTTTTTGTTGTCGTTGCCGCGTTCGCCAGCTCCATGCAAAAAAACGATTAATGGTTTTGGAGTGGAAGTATCTGCCGGTATTAATAGCCGGTATTTTAGAAAAGCATCGCAATCGCCATGGAATTCAAATGGCTTAAATGTAAATTTTTGTGAAAAAGCCATCAGGCTGACTGCGGTTAAAAGCAATGATATGAAAAATTTTTTGACCATTTAAACAAGATTTAAACATAAAAACTAAAATTGAAAATAAATAAACGGCTGAATCTTCTGTCCCATAAATTGCACTGCCAGCTGCACTACAACGATGAAAATCAGTAATTTAACTATCCATGGCAGTTTCACGTACCGTTCGATAACTTCGTCGTACTTGTCCAGTGGTATTGTATGAGCTAAAAAGCCTAATAAAACGAGGATTACCCATGTTTTACGGTTCTTAAAAAACTGCGGGGCTTCGCTAAAATGCAAGTCATTGACAATACGTTTTACCATTATCCACGAGGCTTTGAAAGCATTGACGTGAACCATTTGCGTGACCTGTTCTTTTGTGCCGTCTGGATGCGTAATTGTTTGCTTTTCCATTACGTTGATAGGCGCCATTCTGAAAAATATCCACAGAAAAATAACAAAATGAAAAGTTATAAACCAGGCTAAAAACTTCTTTGGCAAAACATCCGGAATTTTATCCAGCTTAGGCTTTAACATCTTATGTATTATTAGCCCAACTCCATGAATACCACCCCAAAAGACAAATTTCCAATCCGCTCCATGCCAAAGGCCACCAAACAACATTGTGTACATCAAATTTCGATACTGCTTTAATTTACCTTTACGGTTACCACCCAGCGGAATGTAAATATAATCCCTTAGCCAGGTGGACAGCGAAATATGCCAGCGTCGCCAGAAATCCGTAATATTTCTGGCCTGGTATGGCAGGCGGAAGTTTATGCCTAAATCAAATCCCATGATTCGTCCCAGACCAATAGCCATGTCAGAGTATCCCGAAAAGTCCATGTAAATCTGCAATGTATATCCGTAAACTGCCATTAGGTTTTCAAACCCACTGTGTCCCAGAGGATTAGCGAAAACTATGTCGTTAAATTGTGAAATATAGTCAGAAACTACAGCTTTTTTGAGCAAACCAATCATAATTAACCAAACACCGCTGTAAACATCGTATTTGCTAACTTTGGGCGTACGCTTCAGTTGCGGTAAAAAGTGGTGCGCTTTTACAATAGGTCCTGCAACCAGCTGCGGGAAAAACGACAGGAAAAAAGCGTAATCCATCAGATTTTTTGTCGGCTCAAGTTTTTTTGTATAAACATCAACTATGTAACTGACCGACTGGAAAGTATAGAACGAAATGCCAACTGGCAGGAAGATGTCTAAAGGCTGGAAATTTTTGCCAATTATCGCATAAATATTCGATAACAAAAAATTCGTGTATTTAAAATATGCCAAAAATCCCATGCTTGGTACGATTCCCAGAACCAACCAGAAGATTCGCCAACCTTTCTTTTTGGCATTATGCAAAAGAAGAGCAAAAGTGAAGTCGCTTATTGACGTGAAAATCAAAATCCACAGATAAACGCCGCTTGTTTTGTAATAGAAGAAAAAGCTAAAAAGAATAACATACAGCGACATGAGCCATTTACGGTAGTAAATGGCAGTGTATATGATGATAAAAATCGTGTAAAACAGGAAAAATTCGCCACTATTGAACAGTAAGGGCTTGTCTGGTTCGTACTTTAAAATTTCTAACAAATTGTGCCAAAAATTCATCTTACAAAATTGGTCTGTTCCTATAAAACAACTGCAATGTTAATTTTTTTTATGCGATTGACCAAAAATAACTTGCGATAATTTTTTATTGCCTGCTTAGCTTTAAATTGACGTAGAGCTATCCGAAAAAGCCGTTAATTTTGTTCTTGATTCTTTTCAGTAGCCAATTTCAATGCAGTGTAATCTGTGTCAATAACAGCAAAGTTAAGAATTTCGTTTTTGTCGTTGACCAGCGGAATAATGCGTCTTTGTATCCATTTCTTTTCGCCTTTTTCCGTTGTCATTTCTTTAGTAAACTGGACGGGACGATGTTGCGTGCGGCATTGCTGGATAAGCTTTTTAATATCAGGGTCGTTTGTTTCAAACACGTTGATTTCTTGCATTTCAGGATTAACGCCAAAGATTCGTTCGAAACTCTTATTTGCCCAGATTATTTTACCACTTTTGTCAGTTATTGAAGCAGCATCCATAGTGTTGTTGAGAATAATACTTAATTTTTCGACTTCAAAATCACGCAGTTTAAGTTCACGGTCCTGGATCTGAATAAGTTTGACGATTTGTCGGATTTTTACAAAATAAATCACAAACAGCATGATAACGATAAGTGTCATAAAAATAAAACCTAACAAAAATATGAGCTTAAGAAATTTCTGGGTTTGCAGTTCTGTCTGAAGAATAAAAATCTGGTCAGCATTTGCTTGCTGAAGTGCAGAAATAGACGAAAATGTATCTCCATTTACACCTAAACCTTGCCTGATTTTGCTGACAACAGCTGTATCTGCTTGATTTGCTGTGGAAATTATTGAATCTGAAGCTTTTTGTGCAAAACTAAAAATAGCAAAAACTACTATGCTTACGGTTAAAATGAGCTTTTTCATAACAGAATTATTTTTTGTTCTCCATAAATTGAGTGATATCCGTACCAATGACGATAATTTTTTGTAATGTCGAATCAGTAAAGATTGGAACAAAGGTGAGGTTGAGCCAATAAGTGGTGTTTGCAACCTGTATTTGGGCTTTTATAATGACAGTACTGTTTTGCTTTAGTTGTTCTAAAATTTGGTCGAAAGTTTGCTCAGTTTCTAAGTTCTCTATAACGCTGGTGAAGTATTTACCAACTAATTCGTTTTTAGCTACTTTAAGTAAATTGACGAATAAATCATTGACATTGATAATGTAACCTTCGTCGTTAAGTTCTAAAACATAAGCTATTTTGTTGATAGCCATAACGATGTTTTCTAATTCAGCAGCTTTTTTACGTAATTCTTCTTGAATGGCACGCATTTCTTCCAGATTTTGCCGCATTTCTTCTTCTTGAGCAGCTAATTCCTGTGAACGAGCCTGTAATTGTGCAACTAAGTTACGTGTTCGTTCGGTAATTTTAACGTTAGCAATTGTAGATGCCACACTAACGCCAACTCTTTCTAAAAATCTACGTACATGTGGCTTGTAGCTTTCAAAAGCAGCAAGCTCAATAACAGCGTAAATAACTTCGTTGAATTTAAACGGCACAATAAGCAAAGCATCGGGATGGCGGTCACCAAGACCAGACGAGAGGCTGAGGTAGTCAGGAGGTATGTTGGTAATATGGATCGTTTCGCCTTCAATAACAGCACGCCCGACGAGTCCAACGCCATAAGGGATTTTCTTCTGGACTAATTTGCGTTTGTCATAAGCGTAAGCTGCAACAAGTTCAATATATTTGTTATCTGGATCGTCATCGTTGATAATGAACAGACCACCTTGCACAGAGTTTGTGTATTTGACGAGGCTACTAATTACTTGATAAGCAAGTTCATCGATATTCTGGTTGTATTCACGCAAGATTTGTGCAATCATGTTTTCGCCATGTACCATCCAGTTATGAATTTCTTCGTCTTGTTTACGTTTTGTCTCTTCGATTTTAGCGATTTTCAGGTTACGGCGCATGTCTAAGAATGCCTGTCCTAAAATATCGTGTTCGCTGATTTTTTGGAATTTATAATCTAAATTACCTTCGCCGATAGCTTTAGCAAAGTCAGCTAATTTTCTGAGATTATCAATAAGTCGGTTAATGTCGTCAGCGATTTGTTTGAATTCGTCTTCTCGTTTGTATTCAATGCGTGGAGTACGGTAAATGTCACCTTCTGCTAATTTATCGATGGACTGACGAATTATATCGAAGAATTTAATAAGATTGTTTGCCAGAATCACTGAGAATGAAAGCAAAATTAAGAGTAAGAAAAGTGAAGCGTAAATTGAGAGTCGAACAAGTTTACGAATAGGTGCTAAAAGATTTTTCTGTGGTATTAAACTGCCTAAGTACCAGGGATTTTCTAAGTTTCCTATTTTTACAGGATAAATTGTTACGTAGTAATTTATGCCGTTTTTGCCTTTCATTTTAAAGGTAAAAGTTCTCTGCTGAGTAAAATTAGGACGAAGATATCGAGTATAGATAATGTCGTTAAAATATTTGGTAATTGGTTTATTTGTGTATTGCCTGTGGTGTGTAAAAGCGATGAATTTTTCTGAATTAGAAATTAGAAAATTATCGATGAAATCATAAGGTTTTATTTCGTTCAATAATTCGTAAAAGTGGTTAAGTCCAATGTCTGCAACAACTAAGCCCTGGAAAACATCTTGCTTTAATATAGGCGTAACTAAACTTGCCATTAGAATTTTTTGCTTTTCTGCTTTTGTATAGCTGTAATAATATGGGTCAGTGATACCTTCTTTTTTGCTGATTTTGTATTTATAATATTCGCCTAATATGTTATCGCCTTGTGTCTCTAAAGTGTCTATTTTGTATTTGATTTGACCTTGTTCACGGAAATATGTGTAACGGATACGTCCGTATAGGCTTGGGTTTTGCATCAGGGCGCTTATCTGCCAGTTGATTGAAAGACTAAGGAATTGTGGAGTTGTTTGTAAAACACGAGTACAGAAATCTTTTTGTAAATCTCTAAAAATCTGTTCGTTATTGAGTTTTCTAAAAGTTATTGTAGCTGCTTTGACTGTTCGCAGGATTTGCATATCGTGTTCGATAATTGTACCAAAGTAGCGCGACGAAATTTCCAGGATTTTATTTGTATATCGAAGAGAGCTTTTAACAGTGTCTTTATAAAAAAGCGAAATTGTAATAGATAGAGCCAGAATATAGAGCGTGGTTGTGATAAGAATTATGCCAAGGATTATACGTGTCCTGAAACTAAGCTTCATTTATCGCGTTTTTATTCGTTCTTTCAAAAATAATGATTATCTGTTTTGTTTCAAAAAAAACTTGTGCAAATTTAAAATTTGAGGCAGCAGTGGAGTTTGTTCGTCGTTGATTATGATAAAATGTGAGTGGTAAATTTTGAATTGTTCGTCAAGTTGATTGTTGATTCGTTCTAAAACTTTTTGTCTGCTGACATTATCTCGTTTCATTGTACGTTGGATTCTCAGTTCCAGTGGCGCCCAGACTGTTACGATAAAATCTAAATCAGTAAATTGTTTTGACTCAAAGAGCAAAGCAGATTCCTTGATTACGTAAGGCGATTGCTGCCTTTCAGCCCACTTTAAGAAGTCTCGTTTTACTGCTGGATGGACGATTTGATTAATGGTTTGAAGTTTTGACCTGTCATTGAAAATGATTTGAGCTAATTTTTTACGGTTTAATTTCCCAGTTTCTGTGTAAACTTGTCCAAAGTTTTCAATGATTTGTTGAATAAGTTGCGAGTCGTTTTCCATGAGGTGTTTTGCGCGTAGGTCGCTGTAATACACGGGAATATTGAAAGTTTCGAATATCTGACAAACAATAGTTTTTCCTGTGCCAATGCCGCCTGTTATGCCAATTTTAATCATTTTTGTTTTCAATTATATAATCGACAATATGCGGGTTAAATTGATAAGAATAAATATGCTGTGGCACGTGTAAAACGTGGACTGGTAGTTTTTCGCCTGGGTTTATTTTTAGGTCATTATAGTCAACCACAACAGTAAAATCTTTTGGTTTAATTTTTTTGTAATAGCTAAAGCCTACCAGGTATTTAATAGTAACTTTATCAGGGAAAATTCGCAGGTTATATTGTGGAGGAACGTTAATTGTTTTTATCGGTACAGTGATTGTAACTTCAGTGTATTGTTCGACCTGGACTTTTAGTCTTACACGTTTTGGATATACTGTTGTATGTGGCGGAGGCAATAATTCGATTAGAGTATCGATATCGCTATGTACATTGTTTAAAACTACAGTTTTAGTTTGAATATAGTTAAGTGTGTCTAAAATGTATGATGGTCCTAAAACGCTTACCTGCATTGGGGAAATTTCTATAGGTGACTTGTTGATAAACTGTTTTGCGAATGAGATTTTAACCATTGTACGTACAAAGATTTTTTTCGTATAAAGCGATGCGAATTGTAGATAAATAGTGTCAGGCTTGATGTCTAAAATTTTTATTTTTTGTTTGAGTTGTGAAGCTATTTGATTTAGTATTTCATTGGTTAAAAAGTAGAATTTATTTGTGTCGTTATGTATTGGGTAAAGTTTTATTTTGTTTAAATTGATATGAATTGGACTTAAGGCAGATTTCATATTATAACGCAATAAATCATATCCGTAACCTTCAACGATTAATGTTATTTTTTTATGAGTGTCGTTTAATAAAATTTTATTTTTGGGATAATTTATAAATGATATTGCTAAGTTTAAATTTGTCTTATAGTTCTGATTTAAAGCATTTAATAACCAGAGGACAGCTGAAAGTAAAAAGAAAAACAGGAAAGTAAGCAGTTTACCTTGTGTTGAAAATTCCTTCATAATAACGATTAGATTAACGGCTCTCCGTTAGCCATTTTCATTTTTCCAGTAAGTATGGCGATTAAATCTATAAGCATCCAGATTCCAAGTCCTCCAAGGGTAATCAGTTGTAGCCACCAATTTTTGTAACCCATTAATAGTCTGTGTATTCCAAAGATGCCTAAAGTCCAGCAGATTAATGCCATCTCTAATTTGGAAAATTGTTTATTTTGCATTGTTATTCGTTTTTTTACTTGTTCAAAAATATAAATTTTTGTACGAAATTTAAAAAATGGTTTAGCTTTTACGTAATCTACATGAATAGATGCAGAATTTAAAATAAAGAATGCGTAAATTCTAAATCGAACTTTTATGTTATAAAAATTTTTTCAATCTTTGTAATGATGTAAAAAATAAAAATCTATTGACTATGAAAACCTTAAAAGGTCTCGCAGCAGGACTGTTTGCTGTATTAATAACAATTTTATTTACTGCTTGCCCGAATCCACAGGGACAAATTTCTATTACAATCGACCCAGCTGGTAATCTTACTGTACAGCCAGGTCAGACTGTAACATGGAACGTTACTCTTACTCCAGATTCTACTCAAAGCAGTGCTTTGGGCAAATTTTTCGTAATCGTCGATCAGGATACTGTATTTAATACAGATTTACAAGGAGTTACAGAGACACGTTCTTTCCAGGTTAATTATACTGTTCCTCAGGATGCTCAGAACGGCCAGAATATCAATGTTACATTTGTTGCTATTGACGCGAAAAGTGGCCTTTCAAGCTCTGTTGCAGTTACTTTAACAGTTAACGCTGAGACTTATCACGAATTCCAGGACATTACTTTGAACTGGAACTCTACAACTCTGGACAATCAGATGATGCTTGTACTCAATTCTGATGGTTACTCTTTAGCTGGCGGAAATTCAACAGATGGTATTGTTGCATACATGTACAATGGTAGCCAGAATATCCTCAACACACTTGCTTCTCCTAATGCTCAGGAAATAGCTGATGCATACGATGCAAATGGTGTTACATATACTACTTCAGACAAGCACGAAACTTACTTCAAACGTGTTACAGGACAGGTTAATTGGGCTGATATTGACCAGGCAGCAATTGATAATCTCTCTATTGGTGCCAGTGAATCAGATTTAATATCTGGTAGTGCTAACTTAGGTTATGGCGTATCTACATTGGCTGCTAATGATATTATTGCTTTCGATAATCCAGCTACAAACGTTAAGGGTTACATTTTGGTTAAATCAATGTCTAATGCTAAAGGTGCTAAAATCAGCACAACTTTAACAATCGACATCAAATACGTAGCTGGTCCTGTTCAAACAGCTAAATAAGACATTTGACTGATAAGTTTTTTGCGAGTAAAATCGGGTCTGGCCTCTGGCCAGACCCGATTTTCGTTTTTTGGTGTAAAACATCTTGGTTTTTTTGTTTAAACAAATTATATTTGAATAACAAAGTTTTAATCAGCTTTCATGGAAGCAGAGAAAGTAAATACC
>WFZV01000182.1 GCA_015489395.1 Bacteroidales bacterium | reverse complement strand
GGACTAAAATTTAACTTCAACACAGGTTCGTAAAAAATGGCCAGTAGCGTCCATAGTAAGGTACCTGTTATCAAGGCTGTAGCAGACTTGTTTAATTGAAGAGGATGCTCTAATGCTATTAAGGTATAGCCTAAAACAAATATTACAGCCATTAAAATGAAAATAAACAGTCCTAAATCCATAGCAAATCTTTTTTGACTTTAACTTAAAACGAGCTAAAAATAGCCCTAATTTTTTATTTGTTATGCAAAAAAAATGTTTTTAAATGTCAACAAAAAATGGGATGTACATAAGACTTAAAATAGCTACAAAACACAAAATACAAACAACTTTGACCAATAAATCATCCGTTTTTCTGCATAAGTTCTTTTAACTTTTCCAGAACAACCTGTGCATGCTTAACTTCACCTGTCTTACGCTTTTGACGGACTTTGACATTTTTCCATGAATGGGCAATATTACCCTGTGGATCAATAATAAACGTAGAACGAATTGTTCCCTCAGTTACTTTACCATACTGCTTTTTCTCTCCCCAGGCACCATAAGCTTTTAAAACTTCTTTAGACTCGTCACTCAATAGCTTAATACCAAGGTCGTATTTTTGAATAAATTTTTGGTGGGACTGCACAGAATCCTTGCTAACGCCAATAATTACAGCACCTAATTTCTCGAACTCCGGCTTTAATTCTGTAAAATCAATTGCTTCTTTAGTACAGCCTGAAGTATTATCTTTAGGATAAAAATAAAGTATAACCCATTTGCCTTTAAAATCATTTAAACAAACCTGTTGACCATTTTGGTCTGGTAAGCAGAATTCAGGAGCTTTCTGTCCGACTTCCATAACTATAAATTTTAAATTTTACGCAAATTTATTGTTTATTAATTATTTGTAAAACATAAAAAATCAAAAATGAAAAATGGATGCCCAAGCCTGCTGGCCTAAAAAAATTAATATACTGTAAATTATTAGATGGCCAATAAAATAGTAAAGCAAAAACTTAGGAAAGGGGAACTTTATCGAACCTAAAAAAAAGGCGAGTAAATCCGAAGGTACCACAGGTAAAAAACCCCACAGAATTATTATTACTGCACCGTAACGCTCTATCCCCCGTTCGATTTGCTTTATTTTATCAGGAAATTTCCTTTCAAAATATCGTTGCAGACCTAATTCCGAACCAAAAAAATAAATTATCGACGACGAAACCAAAAAGCCAATCAACGAAATTATCAGTAAAATCCAATAATTCTGGATAAATGCTGTTCCGGCTAAAACCAATACCATGTTCGGAATCAATGTAAATGCCCGAATCAACCACAACAAAATATAACTTAATACGATGTAATGCTGGAATTTTTGCAAAAAAACAGAAATTTGTACGGAAGTCAAACTTATATCTTCAATAACCACCCATGCCCAAAATGCTATTATCGAAATAATCCATAGGACAAACAAAACCTTTCTAAACTTAATTATTGCTTTTGCCCACTTGTATCTACTGCCCATTTCTGGAATTTTATAGCTAAAATAATTGAATCAGCTGTTGCACCAATTATTTTTCCTGCGCCTTTGATGTTATCCTGGGTCTGAAAAACGAAAACACTGTTTAAAGTTAACGCTTCAACGCCTATACCATAAGCCTGGTTACTCTCAATATAATGCGGATTTACGTTTAAATAATACATAAAACGGTCGTCCATATCATTGAACTCTACATTAGAATAATTAATCTTTGTATGACGCTGGCCTGAAGCTGAATAACTACGAGCGTTACTGGCAAAAACCGACTCCAACCAGTAAGCATCTGGCGAAGCTATCGTTATTCCATCATCCGAGCTAAACGCATAAACAAGGTCAAAGCTGCCACGTTGTGCAGTTGAATCTTTTGTTGTTCTATCTTGCGTATCATAAAATGACGGAGAACGTGGAAAATATAAAACTACTGTGTCTTCATATAGCTCTGGATAAGGCTCAACTATATGCAAAAATTTGGTAACAATCTTGGTATTATAGTAATCTTTGAGAATAAACTGCACCTGTATTAAACTATCATCAGGAACCTGACTTAACTCGCTGGGAAGACGAATTGTTATAGTTTTAGTAAAACTATGCACAAAACTGCCAAACGTCGTATCAAAAGCATAAATAAATGGTGTGGTCTGGACTGCAAAACTTTTTAAATCCTCGTCAGACTTTGCACGTATATAAAAAGTAACAGGATGGATTACTGAAATATTTAAAGTTTCCGTCTCTGGTTCTACATAAATTCGCGGTGGTATTGGTTCAGGCGATTTAAAACAAGAGTAGAACGATATTAAAATAATACTCAAATATGCTATCGCTTTTTTCATATCAATAAATTGATTTACTTTGTAATGTCTTAAAGACTAAACGCCATTTTTAATCCAAAAGTTTTTACAAAAATGCTAAAAAAACTATTTATAACCTTATTTTTCACTTTTTTTGTGTTCCTGGCTAATTCTCAGGAATTCGCAGATACAATCTTCTCGCAGAAAGTCAAAAGTGTTAAGTTTTTTTCTGGTGAAAATCAGCTAAATTATCCTATTTTAGTGTTAAATTCTGATTCTTATTTGCAATTGCGCTTTGATATTCTGCAAGACCAGCCTGTCAATTTACAATATTCGTTCATTCATTGCAACTGGGATTGGACTGACCGGGATATCATGGAAGACGAATTTTTAGACGGTTATTACATCAACGATATTTTAGACTACAATCAATCGTTCAATACCAACGTATCGTACGTAAATTATAAAATTACATTCCCTAACCAAAACGTAAGATTCTTATTATCAGGAAACTACATAATCAAAGTATTTTTAGCATCAAATCCTGATAGTGTTTTGTTTCAAAAACGCTTTTTTGTGGTTGAAAATAATGTGTCAATATCTGCAAATGTTCATCAATCTTCAATCGCGCAATATAGGTCATGCTGCCAGGAAGTCGATTTTAGCTTTGATTTTGGAAATCTGAATTTAGACCAACCGTGGAATTACACTAAAGCTGCTATTTATCAAAACTTTAGATTTAATAAAGTACGATTTTTAGACCAACCTAAATTTTACCAGGGTTCGCAAATGATTTATGATTATGAACTGGAAAACATGTTTTTAGGCGGTAATGAATTCCGCAGCTTTAATACTTCAGAATTTCGGTTTAAATCCGGTAAAGTGTACAAAACAAAATTTTTAGACTCAATTTATTACTGTTTCCTGCTGCCAGATAACAAGAATTTTGCCCATGTCTCGTATCAAGACGATAATGGAAATTTCGTTATTTATGCTAAACCTGCAAATGATATCTGGTCTGAAGCCGATTATGTTTACGTAAATTTTCAATTGCTAAGCAAAGACCCTATTCCTGGCGGCGATGTGTACGTTATTGGGGCATTTTCAAACTGGAAAATCCTGCCGGAAAATAAACTCAGTTACGACCCAAAACTAAAATCTTACGTAGGTAACATTTTGCTCAAACAAGGTATTTACGACTATCAATACATTTTCGTGCCAGACCAGGGTGAGCCTACGTTACGGTACACGGAAGGAAATTTTTACCAAACCCGTAACGACTACTTAATCCTTGTTTATTATCAACAACAAGCGCCGTATTACGATAGAATTATAGGCTATCGGCTCGTGCGAATGCGCTAAATTCCAGTATTTTCAACTGACTTATAGCCGTTTGTGCCACAACCAGAACCAAAAACCTCGTAAAAAACCATACATAGTCGTCCATACAGCTGTAAGTAAGCCATAGTGAGTGCGTAAAATATCAAATCTTTCGCGCAAACTTGCAGCTACATGTTTAGACGAGTGGCCTCCGGCCAGGAATTTGACCAGAATTTGGTTTGTATTGACAATGACTTTCGATTTTTTCAGCACTTTAATAACCCAATCAAAATCAGCAGCATGCTTGTATTTTAAATCGTAATGCGGGCAAAGCTCCCGTTTTGCTATAAAAGCCTGATGCAAAACCAACATGCCTTTAGAAAGCGATTTCCAGGTCAGCTGCTTTGGCGGACGCAGCCGTCGTAAGCCCAAAATTTGCCCATCTTCGGTTACAATAACGCTATCGCCATAATACACATCTGCCTGCTGGTTGTCAGAAAAGACTTTTTCTAAAACCCGCGAATCGTAAAACTCATCGCCTGAATTGAGAAATAAAACATACTGTCCTGTGGCGCGGTCTAAGCCTTTGTTCATGGCATCGTAAATGCCATGGTCAGGTTCGCTCAACCAGTTTAAGTGTTTGTCGTATTTTTTTATGATGTCTAAAGTGCCATCAGTTGACCCGCCGTCAATTATCCAATATTCAATGTCGTTAAACGTCTGGTTTAGAACAGATTTAATAGTCTTTTCGATATGTTCTTTATCGTTAAAAACTACGGTTATAACGGTTAATTTTGGCATAGTCAAACTTTTAGTCAAGGCTAATGCCGCTGTGGTCTGCTTGCTGCTTTAATTTATAAAATTGCGTTGGAGTCAGCTCCATGAAAAAGAAATATACAGGATTTAGCGGTTTGCCTTTGTAATGAACTTCGTAATGCAGCAATGGTAACAAGGCTTTTCCTGAATTTCCTACATAACCAATCACCTGCCCCTGACGTACATGGTCCCCAGGGCTGACCAACATTTCGCTCATGTGGGCGTAAAGCGTAGAAAAATTATTTCCGTGATCGATTTTTATGTGCTGTCCCAGTCCGCGGATTTTCTGATTTGCCTCAGTCACAACCCCCGTAGCAGTAGCAAAAACAGGTGTTCCGCCCGGTGCAGAATAATCTATGCCAGGGTGGAATGAAGGAGTTTTGTAAATTGGGTCGATTTTTCGTCCATAGCCATAAACCACAAATCGCAACTCTGTATTAGGAACTGGCTGGATAGATGGAATATGCTGAATGTCTTTAATGTGATTTTTGACGTAACGGTAAAGTTTTATGTATTGCGGCTTAAGTCGTTTCCAGTTTTTCAGCTGTTGCTTAATATCCCGCGTGTTCCATGCGATAATTTGTTTGGACTTCAATAGGTCTAAAGTATCAAAATTGGTAAGTTCCTCTTCCTTAGGCGGTTCGGACTCAAAAATTACTCGATACAAATCACGGTCCATCTGTTGCAGACGATTCACAGCTTTTTCAAGCTGTTTGTATTGGTAATATTGACGTTTATATTCCCGTTCCAACCGTCGATTTTCATCTGTCAATAACCTTTGTTGTGGTGTTTCGAAAAAATATGCAGCTAACAGGTAAAAAATCATTGTCAAAAAGAACAATGCAACCAAAAACGTTAAAACATCTTGCAAAAATCGCTTAAATTTGCTCTCCTCCTGACGGTGCTGCAAAGTCTCTAAGTCAAATTTCCTGTACTTGCCCATTGACGATTATTTTTTAATCATCACAAAATAAAAAAATTTTAGCTTACCTGAACAAAATCACCAATAATCTTTTCAATCGGACGGTCAACCAAAACAGCATTTATGCCTAATTTCCTGGCTGCCTGGACATTTTCTATTTTATCGTCAAAAAACAAAACATGATTCGCCCTCACGCCAATCTCCTCTATAACCTTGCGATAAATCCGTTCTTCAGGCTTTCTACTTCCCATTTTACACGAAAAAAATACTTTGTCAAACAACTCAGGTTGCCAATATGGCTGACTTTCAACATAACGGCGGTGAATCTCATTGATATTCGACAAAACATAAACCGGATAAAATTTCCTTAACTCTTTAACAATTTCCTTGCGCTGCTCTTTAAAATCAAAAATCATCGAATTCCAGCATCTATCTATCTGCTCATCAGAAACATCACTGCCCAACAAACGCCGTAATCCATCACGAAAACCCTGTGCGTTTATCTCTCCACGCTCGGCTGAAAACAATAACCGCTCAAACCCTGACCAATCGAACTCCTCGACAGCCGCGAATTTGAGCAAACAATTATATGTCACCTGCCAATCAATATCTATCAACACATTGCCCAGGTCAAAAATTACTGCCTGTATCTGATTATCAAAAAATTTCATGATTGCTGCGAAAACTTTTTCTTTTCGTTTAAAAAATATTCCAACAAACTATCAATACGGATATGTGGCTGATTTTTACGCAAAAGCATTATTTTCTCAATCGTGGAATTGACAAATTGCCTGTATTCATCACTCTGCGGATTTAACGGACGATGCTCTCGGGCTTTAACCAACTTCTGGACTTCTTTTATTGTCCTGTCTAAATCAGCCGAAAAATATACCTGTCCAAACCTTAGCCAGATATAATCAACACCTTGCGAACCAACATGTATCATGTCATCCGCATAAAAACGATAATCCCTTAACTCGTCCATTACTATTTCATACGACGGAAAATACTCTAATTGCTCGAATCGCTCCAACAACTTATGAATAGCTAAAATTAAAGTCGATTTACTTACCTGGTTACCAACAGCTCCATCTTTCCAATGACGCACTGGACTGACAGTAAAAACCACTTTCAAATCTGGATTGACCTGCCATAAATCAGGCAAAAGCTCCTCATAAGCCTTAATAATCTCGTCAACCTCCAGCAAACGCCGCGTAAATAAGCGCTCAGGCAATTTATGACAGTTGGATACGACCTGACCGGTTTTATTTAACACATAAACCCAGGCCGTCCCAAAAGTTACGAACAAAAAATCTGACTGCCGTAAAAACTGCGAAGATTGCTCAATACGGGAATTTATCAAATCAAGAGTTTGCTGCTTGTCTGGAAGACTAAACCTGCTATGATGGTACCAGCTAAACCAAACACTACCACGCCGCTCCAAATCTGACTCTGTAAACCTGCGCTGCTCAAGCAAAATCCGCAAACTATTATAAACCGAAATAGGATTATAAATCACGCCAAAGGGATTTACATCCACATCAAACAAATTGTCTTTCAATTTATTACCAATTTCTTCAGTAAAACACGACCCAATAAACATCAATTTCGACGAATAACTAATTTTTCTGGAACTCTCAGGAATATCTACAACTGTACGAAACAAAGGTAATTCCATGACAAAAACTTTTTATTTGACGAATTAATGACGACTGCAAAAATAACCACCTTCGTAGTCAAAACGCTTAAGCAAATGTCCCATTTTTTCCTTCTTGGTTTTCATGTAAAACTTGTTGTACTCATTTGGCGGGACTTCAATAGGCACTATTTCAACGATTTCCATGCCATAGCCTTCCAGAGCAATTTTTTTCGTAGGGTTATTGGTCATCAGCCGCATCTTGCGAACGCCTAAACTACGCAAAATCTGGGCGCCAATACCATAATCCCTTTCATCATCCCGAAAGCCTAATTTCAAGTTAGCTTCGACAGTATCAAGGCCCTGTTCCTGGAGTTTATAAGCTTTTATTTTGTTAAAAAGCCCTATTCCGCGACCCTCTTGCATGAGATAAACCAAAACGCCTTTGCCTTCTTTTTCAATCATGCGCATGGCTTCATGCAGCTGGTCACCACAATCACAACGCAATGAGCCTAAAATATCACCGGTCACGCACGACGAATGCACACGCACCAAAATCGGTTCGTCTTCTTCCCATTCGCCTTTGATTAAAGCTAAATGCTCAAGTCCTGTACGTTTTTCCCGAAATGGAATTAAGTCAAAAGTCCCGTATTTTGTTGGCATAAAAATCTTTTCGCCTTTTTCGATTAAAGACTCATTTTCGAGGCGATAAGCTATTAAGTCTTTGATGGTAATGATTTTGAGATTATGCTGCTGTGCGACTTTTACCAGGTCGGGCAACCGAGCCATAGAACCGTCGTCGTTCATAATTTCGACTAAAGCACCTCCTGGCGTCAAGCCAGCTAAACGGGTCAAGTCCACGGCCGCTTCAGTATGTCCAGCTCGCCGTAAAACCCCTTCACTCAGCGCTTTAAGCGGAAAAACATGGCCGGGACGCGCCAGGTCCTCTGGTTTTGTCTTTGGGTCCACCAGGGCTTTAATTGTTTTAGCCCGGTCATAAGCAGAAATACCTGTGGTTACGCCTTGTCCTTTTAAATCGACAGAAACAGTAAAATTCGTACCCTGCAACGAGGTATTTCGTCCAACCATTAAGTCCAGGTCCAACTCCTCGCAGCGCTCTTCGGGCAAAGCTACGCAAATTAAGCCTCGTCCATATTTTGCCATAAAATTAACCTTCTCCGGAGTTATAAGTTCGGCTGATGTGATGAAATCGCCTTCGTTTTCGCGATTTTCGTCGTCAACCACAATAACTATTTCGCCGTTCTGGATAGCTTTTATTGCCTCCTGGATAGTATTGAGTTTAAACTTTTGCTCTTTGTCGTCCATCGTAATTACTTTTGCATTAAAATCCGGTTGTAAAATAGCAAAATCATCCTGTTGAAATAGCGGTGATTAAGATTTTGCCTGGCAAAATTATAAATTTGCTCAGAAAAATAAGTTTGTATTTCTTTTTTACCATACAAATGAGTAATAACTTCAGTAAATTTAACTTTTTCCTGAACTGACATGTAATGAATCATTGCCGTAAGTCCCCAACAACATACTGCGTCATTTGTCGAGATTAAAATTTTTCCTCTCATCATGGACAGGGCGTATTCTGGCATAATGCCTAAATGTACCTGGTAAGGAAGGATTAAAGCTGTTTTGTCCTGTATAAATTCATCGAAATTATCAACTGATGGATAATAAAAAACACTACTTTGCAAATTAACCAGATTTACAAACCATTGCTCAGCTTGGCCAACGATATGAAACTCAATTTGCGGAATTTTTGCAAGTAATTTTGGCCAAACCTCGTTCAAAAACCACAAAATCGAGTATTGTATTGAGACGTATTTTAAATTGCCGATAAAAAATAGCTTAAAACGTTCAGGCAAAGGAGATTTACTAAAAGAAAAGTCAACTTTATGAGGCACAATTATACGATTTGTACCGGTATAATCGTCCAAAACTTCCTGTTGCGAACTTATTACATAATCTAACTGGTCAAGATTTTGCTCGTAAGTTTTCAGCCGATTTGCTATCTTATTAAAACTCAAATATTTAAACAAATAAAACTTGCTCTTTTTCGCTCGTTCGTCCCAAATTTGACTTTCGTTAAAATATTTTCGATAAACTATTTTGGCTTTACTCAATGCCCGTAAATTCTGTAAATACTCAACCAAAATTATACTTTCAAGCTGGATAAAATCAAATTCTTTTTCAGTCAAAATTTGCTCAAGTTTAGACAAAATTTTAACCTTATTCTCTGGTGCAAAAAGCATTTCAATATTCGACTCAGCCTTGAGCGATGGAGTCTCAAAAATTATTTTATGTAATTCGATTCTTTTGTTAAGGGCAGTGTCAACGTCTTTTTTACACGACTTATCATAAATCAAAAGCAAAGTTATATAAACATGTTCTTCTTCTGCTGCATCATTCAAAAACTGTAAAGTCTGCTCTTTCCATTTCTCAAAATCGTCAATATACGACACAACCAGCAAATTTAACACTAAATGGTTCATCTTTGATGCTTAAATTTTTTTCTCCTAACGAATTTAGCAATATTATTTAAAATTTGCTTCAACTTCTCCATATAATAATCCAGATTAGTAACAACCCTGTCTGTCGAAACACGATAAACTAAATAACCTGTAATTGGGATAAACAAAATTGTTGAAATCCACATTCCAAAATCAGCACTTATAACGCCCTGTAAAATAAGATTTTCACTGGAAATCGACACTACGTAATAAAACAGGAAAATCAAAATCGAAATTATGGTCGGAAAGCCAAAACCTCCCTTACGAATTATCGCTCCAAGTGGCGCTCCCACAAAGAAAAAGATAAAACAGGCTATAGCTAAAGTAAACTTATTGTAATAAGCAATTTGATGCTTTGCTATCCACACTTTTTTGGTTTTTAAATCTATAGCTGCAACATTAAGCTGCGATAAAATCCTGTTAACATAACTACTGGCAACATGCCAGACCTCTTGTTTTTCAGCATAACTCATTTTGCGATACAAACTGTCTGTGTTCAAAACAACTTTTAACTGTTTGGGCTTAAGTGTACGCCAGATTTTTAAATCCTGATAATACCGAATAGAATCCCGCTTGGTAAGCATCTTTATGCCACGAATAAATAAGTAATTGTTTATCAACATGTTCACGTAATATAACTTACGTCTCTCATAACTACGCTTTAACGAATCAATCTTATGCTTTAATTGTCTGGAAGAAAGCATCTGATAATTTGACCGGAATAAACGTTCGTTGGTTTGCTTTAAATTAAAGCCTTCTAACTTAATAATCACACGATAAGTCTTGAAATAATCTGCTCTATGCGGAAAATGACGTTTTTCAAAATCAAACTGCTTCTCTGGTATATCATCGTACTGGCAACCATTGTACAACGATAAAACTAAATAACTAAAATCTTTTGTAATCTGTATCAAACCCGAATCTGCAACTATCACCCGGTTATTTGCTTCGGCATTGGTGTGGTCATAAACTAAAAAATCATACATCATATCTGAATTCGGCGATTTACGCCCTATCCTGATAACGTACCCTTCAACATCGTAATTAAACAAACCCGGTTGAAAATTCAAGGCTGGATGCCGCTGACGAATGTCAAAAAGCATTGTCTGTAACCGCAAATTAGCTTCAGGAACAACTTTATCTGCGACCCAGAAATTCACCAAACCCAGAAGTGCGCTTATAATAATCATTGGCATAAAAATTCTGAATAGTGAAATGCCCGCTGCTTTAACTGCTGTCAATTCGTAATTCTCACCCATATTTCCGAATGTCATAATCGAGGCGAGCATTACAGCTATGGGCATAGCAAGAGGTATAACCTGAACCGAAGCATAAAAAAGCAATTTAATAATAACCCAGGCTTCAAGTCCTTTACCTATCAGCTCATCAACATATAGCCATAAAAACTGCAAAATCAACACAAAGATTGCAACAACAAAAGTCGCTATAAAAGGAGGTATAAAACTTTTGACTACTAAAATATGTAGTTTCTTGAACACTTCGTGCTATTTTTTACGCTGACCCTGGTTAAAATATTTGTTATTACGGTACTGTCTGCGCTCGTTTTCCAGTTCAGGGATAGAACGGTAACGCTCTAAAATTTCCCGTGAATGCGGTAGGCTAATGCCTTCAGGGATTTTCAGCTCTCCATTTGACAAAATTTCAAAGTCCCGGAAGATTAACTCGTCTTTTACATAAGTTCCTGCATGTGCATGAAATAAATATGCTTTTTTCATTTGTATTAAAATCAGTTCAATAAATCGTCTCTGAAGTTGAGGATCGTCGATTTGCTTAGCTCTTTCGATTAATTTCTCAATGATTTTTCCATAATGTCTAAATCTTATTTTTTGTTCGGGATAATCCATTGGTTCAGGCTCGCGATGGTAAGCCTCAATAGGCAAAATCTCATAAGGATAATCCACGTCTAATTCGTATTTGGATAAAATGGCCAGATGATTCCACAAAATTTTCTCGTAATCATCAACTTTCTGAATGTCCTGGTTGATAATCTTCATTGCCTCAATAATCTGTCTGGCCGCATGGTTGCGCTGTTGACGATTTTCTAATTTCTTCGCATATTCAACCAATTTTTTGATATTGTTTCCATACTGGGCCAAAATAACCTTGTAAATCGGCAACTTCTCCAAATCTAATGTTTCTTTTTCCATTACAATGTCAATTTTAATTTGCTTTTAAATGATTTTTTTATTTGTTTTATGTTAAAAATTAAAGATTTATCGCTAATGACAGATAAAATTGCTCAAAAATGGGACGATGAAATCACTAATTATAAAGCTTTTCTAAAAATCGAAAAAAATTTAAGCGATAACTCAATCCAGGCTTATTTGAACGATATCAATAAATTAAAAGAGTTTCTTCTTCAGATCGAAAATTCGCAAATTACACCATACAACGTCAATCCGCAACAAATCCAGAGATTTTTAAATTACCTCTATGACCTTGGCATAAACGAACGTTCGCAAGCCCGCATACTTTCTGGCATAAAAGCCTTTTTTAAATACTTAGTCATTAGCCGTGCCATTGACCAAAATCCAGCAGCTTTGATCGAAACACCTAAATTTCCCAAAAAACTTCCGCAAGTCCTGACTATCGAAGAAATCGACCAACTAATCAATGCCATTGACCTGAGCAAACCCGAAGGCCAAAGAAACCGCGCTATTATCGAAACCCTCTACAGCTGCGGATTACGCGTTTCTGAACTTATAAACCTGCGAATTTCGAATCTTTATTTCGACGACAACTTTATAAAAGTTATCGGCAAAGGTAACAAAGAACGTTTAGTGCCAATATCCAATCGCGCAATTAACGAAATTATTTTATACATGCAAAACTACCGAAAAAATTTAAACATAGACCCTCAATTCACTGACATCCTTTTCCTCAATCGCCGCGGAAAACAATTAACCCGAAACATGGTCTTCCTGATAATCAAACAAGCAGCAAAAGACGCTGGAATTAACAAAAACATCAGTCCGCATACCCTGCGACACTCTTTTGCAACCCACCTTGTCGAAGGCGGTGCTGACTTACGCTCTGTTCAACAAATGCTTGGACATCAGTCAATTATAACAACTGAAATTTACACGCATTTAAGCAAAGAATATCTTAAACAAACCATTATCCAATACCATCCACGGGCTAAATAACTTACAAAACACTATTCATTTTCATCAAAAACTCTTTATTATCGCGAGTTTCCTCCATGTGCTGCTGCAAAAATTCTATTGCTTCCTGCGGAGTCATATCAGCCAATAATGTACGACGCAAAATCCATACACGGTTCAAAGTCTCGCGGTCCAACAAAAGCTCTTCATGACGCGTACCAGACGCATTTACATCAATTGCCGGGAATATACGCTTATTAGCTAATTTTCTATCTAATTGCAATTCCATGTTGCCGGTACCTTTGAATTCTTCGAAAATAACTTCGTCCATTTTCGAGCCTGTGTCAATCAAAGCCGTTGCAATAATAGTAAGCGAACCGCCATTTTCAATATTACGTGCTGCACCAAAGAAATTTTTGGGCTTATGCAAAGCAGCAGCTTCCATACCGCCGGATAAAACCCGACCACTCGACGGAGTAATAGTATTATATGCACGGGCTAAACGTGTTATCGAATCAAGCAGAATTACAACATCATGTCCTGCTTCGACCAAACGCTTGGATTTCTCCAAGACCATTTCAGCTACTCGTACATGATGGTCTGCTGGTTCGTCAAATGTTGCAGAAATAATCTCAGCCTTCTCAACGCTGTTTTTCATGTCCGTAACTTCCTCAGGTCGCTCGTCAACTAACAGGATAATCAAATAAACCTCTGGATGATTGTCTGCTATAGCGTTAGCCAATTCCTTAAGCAAATAAGTTTTACCGGTTTTTGGCTGGGCAACAATAAGTCCGCGTTGACCTTTACCTATCGGAGCGAAAAGATCAATTATTCGCATCGAAAGGTTGTTATGCCCATTGCCTGTTATGTTAAATTTCTCGTTTGGGAACGTCGGAGTAAGATAATCGAACGAGACGCGCTCGCGGATAACCTCAGGATCAACGCCGCAAACACGTTCGACTTTGATTAAAGGGAAAAACTTTTCGTTTTCTTTGGGAGGACGGATACTGCCGCAGACAGTATCGCCTGTTTTTAAGCCAAAAAGTTTTATTTGTGATTGCGAAACATAGATGTCGTCAGGTGAACTAAAGTAATTGTAAGCTGGTGAACGCAGGAAACCGAATCCATCAGGCGGGATAATTTCCAGAACGCCACAATTGCGAATTACACCGATTTCGTCAAAAATACGCTGGTCGTTGTTTTGCTGTTGTTGTTTGGATTGCCGATAGCGTTGTTGGTAGTATTTTTTTTGTTGCTGTTGCTGTTGTTGTCGTTGCTGTTGGGAATTTTGTTGTGAAACGTTTTTGGTCTGTTTTTGTGTTTTTTCTTGAGTTTTTTCCTGGACTTTTTCCTGGTTTTTCTCCTGTTTTTCTTGAGTTTGTGCAGCAGTTTTCTCTTTGGACTGTTTCTGTTGTGTTTGTGTTTTGGATTGCTCTTTAGATTGTTCTTGCTTAGCAGTTTGAGCCTGTTTTTTTTCTGTTTTAATAGGAGTTTCCAGGGCTTTTTTAGCTTCAACAACAGACTCTGTTATAGCACTGCTAATTTTTTCGTCGGTTTTAACAGTTTGCTCCTGTTTTTTAGTATCTTTCGCAGGAGATTGAGGCTGTTGCTGAGGTTCTGCTTTTTCAGTTTTCTCTGTTTTCTGTTTTTTAGCTTGTTCTTTGAGCTTTTTCTCGCGTAAAATTCGTTCACTTTCCAAAACAGCTTGTCGGTCTAAAATTTTGTAAATCAAATCTTTCTTTCGTAAAGTGGTTATACCTTTGAGTCCTAAGTCTTTAGCGATTTTTCGTAGTTCAGCTAAAGTTTTCTCCTGAAGCTCCAATACATTAATCATTTAGGTTATATTTTTGATTTTTGGGATTATGCAAAATAGGAATTCTACATAGGTAGGCAAAAAGCCTTTTGTTTGAATACAATTTTAAGCAATAAGATTCAATATTCAAAAAATTTTTAACATTTTTTTTCTTTCTTAGAAAAGAAAAACACGAACTCACAATAAAAATTCGTAAATTCACAGTGAACAGATAAAATAAAAAAAAATTCGAAAAAAATGCAACCTTTTAAGAAAAATTCTGTTTATTTAATTGACAAATTTAACATATAAATTAATTTTTTTCAACCATGAAAAGGCTTAAAATCACAAAACAAATAACCGTTCGCGAATCCGAAGCACTGGATCGCTATTTATCTGAAATAGCTAAAACTGAACTGCTTACACCAGAACAAGAAGCTGAATTGGCATCACGTGCTAAACAAGGCGATAAAAAAGCTTTAGAAGACCTGATTAAAGCTAATTTAAGATTCGTTGTTTCGGTTGCTAAGCAATATCAAAATAAAGGTCTCAGTTTGCCAGATTTAATTAGCGAAGGAAATATCGGCTTGATTAAAGCAGCCATGAACTTTGACGAGACACGTGGATTTAAATTTATTTCTTATGCTGTTTGGTGGATACGTCAGGCTATAATGCAAGCTCTGGCAGAAAAAGCAAGACAAATACGTTTACCTGTTAACAAAGTCGGTACTCAGAACAAAATTCGTCAGGTAATTAGCGAACTGCAACAAAAACTCCATAGAGAGCCGACAACCGAAGAAATTGCGCAGGTTTTAGAAGCAGACGAAGCATTTATCAAAGAACTTATGAATCATAGCGATACATTTATATCGCTCGAAGCTCCGATGGGAAACGACGATTCTGACTTGAAATTAGTTGATTTAATCGCTAATAACGACTTTAAACCAGACAAATTGGTCAACGAAGAAGAAAACAAGCAAATTATCCAGGAATTACTTGATACTTTACCTCCGCGTGATGCCGAAATTATCCGTATGTACTTTGGCATTGGTAAATCGCACAGATACACATTGGACGAAATTGGCTCTCACTTTAACCTTACTCGCGAACGTGTTCGTCAGATTAAAAACAAAGCTATGAACATCCTGCGCAAACGGGCCAAAGCGCTCTTGCAGGAGTAATCGCTCTCAATGCAAGAATTTTTCGATAATCTATATTTTTGATAATTACTGATTTTTCGTACAAAACTAATTTTTCTGCCAATAAAAAACCGCCGCAACCCAGGGTTGCGGCGGTTTTTGTATAGTTTTTGCTTTTGATTTTTTGACCACATGGTTAAACTAAAAGTTTGTTCAAATTTCAGTAACAAACTTTAAACAAATTTTTTACACAATAACCAGTCTAACTAACGGGTTTTTAGGACAAATTTGTTTTTTGTTTTCGGAAAAACTTAATAAATTTGTAATGTTTAAGATATTTTGCCATGAAAGTTGAACTCGATAAATACCAAAATATAATCGACGAACTAAAAGCTGATGTTTTCGCGATTAGTTATTTAGGAGCTATTGACCGCAATTTATTGACTTTAATGGCTAAAAACATCGAAGAACGTAATCAAGACGTTCCTCCTACTGCTACAAAGAAGCTTTTTAAAGTTTTTATCGAATTGGCTCAAAATATTGCGCTTTATTCATTAGAAAAAAGCCCAAGTACTGATTCGTCGCTTTCTGGCGAAGGTATCATTATTTTAAAAGAATTTTCTGACTATTTTCAGATTTACACAGGCAATTTAGCAGCAAAAGAAAACGTTTTGTTACTTCAAGAAAAGATCGAAAAAATAAATTCGCTATCCCACGACAAACTACGTGAATATAAGCGACTTATGCGTAAAAATAAATCTACTGACGTAGGCCGCGGGAACATTGGACTTATACAGGTGGCTTTAATCTCAGGTAACCCTATAAAATACAAAATCTTACAAATCGACTCTGATAAATATTTCACAATCATAAGCTCAAGAATCGACAAAAACACCTAAAAACCATGGAAAATCTCTATATAGAAGGCTCAAAAGGAGTTTATTTCATACCTACTGTGAAATTTAATGCCGACACTGGCGTCTGTGAGCTTTCTGGTGAATCTTATTTAGAAGCCACTATAAAATTTTATACTCCTCTGATGCAGTGGCTACAACGCTATTTCGAAGAAGTTGGAAAACCCCTTACCTTCAACTTCAAACTTACATATTTCAACACAAGCTCATCCAAGTGCATCGTCGATATTCTTAAATTACTCAAAAGCTACAAAGACAAAGGTTATCAGGTCACTGTAAATTGGTATTACGACGACTCAATCGAAGATGTCGATGAAGAACTGGAAGAAGTCGAAGATTTTATTTTAGAGACCGGACTCGATATTAATCTAATTCCTATGTCAAAAGCTTAATATTTTCCAATGATTGGTCTGGGAACTGTGGTTAACGCCATCACTGTCACTGCTGGTGCTTCGATAGGCCTCATCATAAAAAAACACTTGCCTCAGAGAATAATAACTATTGTCTTTCAAGCAATTGCTCTTTTCACTGTCTTTATTGGTGTAAAAATGGCTCTTGCCTCGACGCACATCCTCATTATGATTCTTAGTCTTGTTTTCGGCGGCTTAACAGGCGAAATTATTAGATTAGAAGAAAATACTGAGATTTTGGTTAATAAACTAAAATCGAAATTCAAGCTCAAAAACGAACAATTTACTGAAGGCCTGCTTACTGCGTTTCTTTTATTCTGTGCCGGTTCGATGTCTTTTATTGGTTCAATTGAAGATGGTATTCACCACGACCCTACCCTACTGCTGACTAAATCAGTTATGGATGGATTTTCGTCAATCATACTCTCTGCTGGACTGGGCATTGGTGTTTTGTTTTCTGTTGTTTTGCTGGTGCTTTATCAAGGCAGCTTAACACTTTTGGCTGCATGGCTCGGACAATTTGTTTCTACACAGGTTATTAATGAAATTTCTGCAGTGGGTGGAATTTTGCTTATAGGCTTGGCTATCAATATTTTAGAAATCAAGAAAATTAAAGTCCTCAATTTACTTCCAGCCATTTTTTTCGTACCTTTGTTTTTATGGCTAAATTCTATTCTTTTTTAATCGTTAAAATCCATGCAATGTCCTACAAAAAAGCTTTTTTGACAGGTGTTTTACTTGTCATTTTATCATTTGTTTATGGTCAAAAATACCAGATTTATTCATACTCATACCATTTAAACCTACCAAAAGTCGTTCAAAAAGGCGATTTCTCTGAACTTATAAGCGATAAAGCTATCAACTTAAACCAAACAGGCTATCCTCAAACGCTTTTTTACCCATTCAAATTGCTACTTCCGCCCAATTCTACAGTCGATACAATAAAAATCGAATTTCAAAAGCCCGTTGCAATTCGAATAAGCAAGAAATTGCAGCCATTCCAGGGTTTTAGCCCGACAACTAATAATTTTTTAGCAAAAAAACTAAAAATAAACACTAAAATTTATCAAAGAGACTCGTTAGACCTGCGAAAATTCACTTATAAAATCGCTAAATTCAGGAATTTTCCTGTTGTTATCGGCAGTTTCTCGCCAATAATTTACAAACCCAGGCAAAACAAAATCCTGTTTTTTACAAATATCAAAATATCAATCAAAATAAAACCATCCACCAGAGCTAAAACCCGTTTTTGGTACAGTCCAACACTATTTAAATATATAGACAACCCTCAAATGCTTAAAAATTACGCATTAGAACAACCGACTTTAGACTATTTAATCATTACCAGCGAAAAACTCAAAAACTCTTTAGACACACTAAAAACCTTCTATGAATCAAAAGGTTACAAAGTAAAAATACTTACGACCAATTTAATCGACAAAACTTTTTCCGGACAAGACCTACCCGAAAAAATACGAAACGCTATAATCTACTATTTCCAGAACACAGGAATCACCTACGTACTTTTAGGCGGCGACATTGATATCATACCATACCGCGGATTTTATTGCAAAGTCCGATCTTCACAAATTTACCAATCAAACGATATCCCTGCTGACATCTATTACTCAGGATTGGACGGAACATGGAATAATGACTTTGACCAGAACTGGGCCGAACCTCAAGAAGCTGATTTACTCTTAGACGTAGCCGTGGGACGCTTGCCCTTTGACTCTCCCGACGAAGCCAAAAACATGATAAACAAAATCCTCACATACCAGCAAAAACCTGTAAACCAGGACCTCAACAAATACCTGCTAATCGGCGAATATCTCTGGAACGACCCTATCACCTATGGCGCGCAATATCTTAACCTGCTTATAGGACGGAGAACTGACAGCGGTTATACTACACAGGGAATTCCGCAAACTGCAATAATCGATAGCCTATACGACCGCGACTCCACCTGGGACGCTCTTACCTTACTCCACAAAATAAACCAGGGATATAACTTTATCTTCCACTGCGGCCACTCAAACTCAACCCATCTAATGCGCCTTAGCATCGACGATATTACCCGGCAAAACTTCTCAAACCTTAACGGCACTACGCACTTAAATCCCATATTCTACACCCATGGCTGCTATGCTGGAGCTTTTGACCATTCTGACTGCATAACAGAACAAATGTTAAAACTTCCCGTTGCAACAAGCGCTGTCATTGCAAACTCCAGATACGGCTGGTTCAACGAAGGTCAAGCCGACGGACCGTCTGAGCATTTAAACCGCGAATTCGTCAATGCGATTTTTGGTCTAAACCAACCAAATTTGGGCATTGACCAGCTGCTATCGAAAAACCTGACAAGTCCGTTTGTCGATTTGCCCGGTGAATTTGAATTTGGCGCGACTCGCTGGGTTTACTACGATTGTAATTTACTTGGCGACCCGCTGCAGCAGGCCTGGACAGACACTTTACGCCCATGGACCATAAATTTTCCCGCTTCGGTTACGCCAAACCAGGCTTTTGAAATAACTTTCCACGATTCGATTGTGGTACGTGCAGCTGTCTGGCAAGATTCTTCTAAGCTGCTGGAAACAGGCTTTCAGAAAAGCAATAAAATTTTCTTTCCTAAAAATCTTGCTGTCAATCTCCATGGTTTAAAAATTTTTCTTTCTGCGTTAAATCGCCATGACACAGTCATTTACATCCAGATCGACACGCCGCAAACTGCATATCTTTCAGCTCAACTGCTCACGCATCAACTTTTTGCCGATGATACGAATTTTATTAGGCTTTTGGTTAAAAATACCGGCTTTGACACAGCCTTTAACATCAACATCCAAAGCCTTGATCACGAGCTGTTACGCCAGGACAACTGTACGATAAATCAACTGCTGCCGCAGCAAGACACAATAGTTTCTCTCGCAACATCCGTCAGGCAATCTGTACCGGATAGTTTTCGATTATGGTTAAATTTCCTGGTTACATATAAAGCAGCCACTGCCCAACAGGACACGCAATTGCTGCGATTTCCTGTAACTTTACACGCACCGGTTATCCGCATTATGGCAGACTCAAATCTGTTTTGCCGCTTTTCGCTAACAAACAGCTCAATCCAGCCTTTTACCATAAAAAATTCAGGTTCTGCAGCTGCGAAGCTAAATCTTGAAATAGCCGTTGACTCACAGCTAATTTATCAAGACAACTGCCAGCTTTTGCCTGATTCTACATTAACCCCTGCGATAAACATTTTCCAGTCCGACAGGCCCATACGTACTGTAAGCCTGAACATTAGCCAGATGTCAAACGATACAATTATCGCACAAAAACGGACAATTTGGCTCATACAACATGAACCTGACATAAATTTTTCCAATAACGACGGACAAAATCTTTTCGAATATAACGGTGAGCAATGGTCTGTAAATGCAACGGAGTTTTGCAATTTTCAAAATACCCTGACCAGTCCGCAAATAAACGATAACGACTCTACCGCAGCAATTATGCAGTTGATATGCGATAGCACAGGCTATTTTGGCTTTAGTTATAACGTCAGCTCGCAAAAATTCCATGATTACTTTAAACTGTACATCGACGGACAACTAAAGCTGGCTGAAAGTGGACAAAGCCAGTGGAAATGGTTCGTTACGCGGCTCAACGCCGGTCTCCACTCGATAAAATTTTTATACACAAAAGACAGCGAAGGGTATTGCGGACGCGATAATGTACAGATTGACAATATTTTTCTGCCCCAAAATTCGACTTTAGTTTCATTTAACCAGCATCAAAGCGTCAAAGTTTACCCAAATCCGTTTTCCGGCTACTTAATCGTAACATTACTGAGCGATACTTCAGGACATGCGACAATTTACGATTTACAGGGTCGGACTGTTATGGAACAACAGCTAAGTAAAATCAGCTTTTTACGCACAAAAAACTTAAAAACAGGCATTTACATACTAAAAATTCGTACGACTCACCATAATTTTCGTCAAAAAATCATTAAGCAATAACGAACAAATCGGCGGCCCGCTGCAGCAGGCCGCCGATTTGTTTTATTTGTGCATAAACAATTTTTATGTCACAAATCTAATTACGTCCTAATCAAGCCAAAAGCAAATTAAAAAATTCTCGAAAAATCCAGGCTAATCAGTCTTGCTTTATCCATTCATTTGCTTCCACGATATTGTCGAAAAATCTGACATTCAACTGCGAAGAATACCCGGACTCAAAAGTCTGGTCAGTGGTCAATTTTGCCAGAACATCCGGCGAAACCACAAAAGCTACTTTCTGACAGTTGTTATCGTAAAGAATTTTATTTACATTAATATCGATCCACTGCTGTAAAGCAGGCAAAATCGTAAAAAAGAAATTACGTTGATCAACCAGCACACGTTTTGGACGATATTTCTTAAAGAATTCAGCTAATCTGCTCATTTCCTCTTTAAATTCCCGTTCGACCATTTCAGAAGTCCGATAAGTCCAGCTATGAGTAATCATGCTTAAATCTTCGTCAAGCTCAATCTTAGCGTATTTAGACTCGTGTAAAACCATAGCAGATAATAATTGCTAATTTTGGGTAATTATATAAAAAAACTTCATATAATCAAAATTTAAACCTTTATCCATTTCATAGCCTTGTTAAAATCTTTAAAAAAAGCCACATTCAACTTCGACGAATAATTACGATTAAAAGTCTGTTCTACAGTCAAATTCGAAACAATGTTAGACGAATAAACAAAGGCAACTTTTTGACAATTGTTCTGTAAAAGTACTTTATTGACGTTATCGTCAACCCAAAATTGCATTTGAGTCATAACATTAAAATAAAACTCGCGTAAATCTATCAGTATGCGCAAAGGTTTGAACAGTTTTAAGAACCGCGTTAGATACTGCATTTCTGCAACAAAATTATTATCTGTCATGGAAATACTCTCAATTTTCCATGTATGAAAAAATATTTCATTGTTGTTATCGTATTCGATTTTTGAGTATTTGGAATTAAAAAGCATAATCATTTACCTCACAATGGTGTTTTTCTTTAATAAACGCAAAAATCCAGCAAAAAGTCCAGAGTTTAACATTTTTAATACAAACCTTCGCCCTCAAATTCAGAGACATCTTCTTGCTGTTGTTTCATATTTTGCTGTGGTCTATAATCGTTGATTCTCAGGCTTAAAGTCAAAGAAACTTGCGGCGATTTCATGATATACTCGCTAAATACATAAAGGTCTTGAACATCGGTAACTGACTCGAATTTAGCTAATTTAAACGGGTCCCATACAGTCAGAGTAATTGATAATTTTCGTTTAAACAAATCCTGTCTAAGACCTATACTGCTGAAAAACATGCCCTTGCTATAACCTTGCAATGTTACTATTGGCGCACGATAAAATCCCATAATTTGCAAACGCGTAAATGTAGGAAGCATAGCCATTAACATCAATCGACTATTCCAGGTCCAGTCTGCCGTGTTAACATCCTGGTTATTAAGCGTTCCCATCAACTGGTAATAGTAAACAGAAGTTGAAGCATTAAACATTAACATTCTCATCAAAAAATAATTGAAACTCAATTCAGCTCCAGTTGCAATATCTTGCCCGGCATTGGTCCAGGTATTTACAATTACGTTGCTGTCTGCTACAGTACGGATTCTCTGAAACTTATTAAGCGTTTTTCTGTAAAAAGTCTCAACAGAAAAATAACCTGATTTGAAATTTTTTATCATGTTAAATTCATAAGAATTGGCAAATTCTGGTAAAAGCGCAGGATTTCCACGCATGACAGTATATTGGTCAACATAAATTGGAAATGGATTCAAATACCAACCATTAGGACGGTGGACACGGCGGCTATAACCCAATTGCATCTGGAACGTACGACCAAAACGTTTGGAAATATTCAACGACGGGAACAAATCAACACGGTCAACTCTGTCCTGCTCGCCTGTAGCTGTCTGGTTAATAAGTCTATTTACATACTCGGTTCGCAAACCTACCTGGTAATTCAAAATATCTTTTAATTTTCCTGTGTACGTGAAATAAGCGGCGCTAATTAACCTGTTAAAAATCATGTAATTTGCTCTATCTGTTAATTCCTGCCATTGATCTGAACCATCTTTTTGGTAAAACCTGTAGTCTGAAGTTACTTTGTTGTATCTCAGGCTTAGTCCTGTCTCGATTTTTCGACCATTGGAAAGCGGGCGGTCATAATCGACTTGAAAACGTGATTTAAACCCGGAACGCTGTTCAGAGCTTTTTTGTCCGAATTGAGTCTGGGAAATAATGTTCCAATCCTGGTCTGTTGTATCTACGGTTGTTTGATTCAAGCGGGTTGGCATCCAATTCGAAACAAAAGCATAGGCATGTAATTGATGTCCGTTGTTGTCGAATTTATGTAGCAGGTCAATATCTGCCCTGTACATCCAGCCCTGCGCATCAGCAACGCCCGACTGTTTGTAAAATACATTGTAAAGTTTTGACTGGTTTAATGTAACATACTGGTTAAAAAAGCTTTGCGAAGAAAAATTAAATTTTCTCTGTCCGATATTTCCAGAAAGAGTCAAAGTTGTTTTATCGTTTAAATAATAGTTAAAGCCGGTTTTAGCGGTCCATCCGCCGCGATGAAAAACATTTGTCCCGTTTGATTCAAAAACAGTTTTCATGCTATCGTGCGAAATAATCCTTTTTGAAATATAGTCGGCAGGACGGATGCGGTCGTTTTTTGTAAAGCCGATGAAATAATTTATTTTTTTAAATCGTATGTTAAAAATCGCATTAGCTCTGAGCGAGTTATAATTATCGTAAGTAATTGAAATATTGCCATTATACCCTCTTTCGTGTGGCTGTTTTGTGATAATGTTAATTATACCTGCCACGCCGTCAGGGTCGTATTTAGCAGATGGGTTTGTTATTATTTCGATTCTTTGCACTTCGCTGGCCGGGATTTGCTGAAGGGCTTCACTGCCTTCAAGTACCGAAGGCTTGCCATTGATAAAAACAGTAAAATTACTGCTACCGCGCAAGGTAACGTTTCCCTGGATATCGACCTGTACAGAAGGGACATTCTGCAACAAATCAACAGCTGTTCCGCCTGCTGTTGCGATATTTTTGCTAACGTTAATAACTTTTTTATCGACACGGTACTCAATATCTTTTGATTGTGCTGTCACGACGACCTGGTCAAGCTGCTGTGCCTGCTCTTTAAGCATTATTTTTCCGATTTTGACAAATCGTTGTTTTTTGCTGACTGTTATGTCTTTGATTATCTTTTTTCTAAAGCCGATAAACTTAACTTCCATGAAGTATTTACCCATTGGCACATTTAAAAGGGCAAAACGGCCAGTGGTATCAGTCAATACGCCAGACACAATCGAGCTATCTGACTGGCGGTACAAAGTCACAGTGGTATAAGCCATGCCTTTGCCGTCGGTAGAGACGACGCGTCCGATAATTACGCCCTTGCCTGGCTGCAATTGACTAAAAATTTTCGAATAAAATTGACGGTTGCCTTGCCCACCGGGATATTGAGCGAACATGGACAGTGCGATAAAAACCGCTAAAATGACCAATAATTGTTTTTTCATATTCGTAGTGATTTTGACAAAGTTTTTTTGCAATAAATTAAACAAAACAAAAGGGCAAATCTTACAGGCTTTTGTCATATTTTAAGTTTATTAACTTTTGGCGGGCAGGTGCAGCAAAGAACGAAAGACGGCTGCAAGGCATTGCCTTGCAGCCGTCTCAGTGCGATCATTTTTATTTTTGCTTTTAGAGCTTTTTTCTTACGCACAAAAATTTTCTACGTAAAAACTGTTTAACCCAAACACGTAAAATATTATTCTTCGTCCAACATCATTGGCATCAAAAGCATAAGTTCGTCTTCGTTTTCGTCCAATTTCTCTGTTGGCAGAATAAGTGCAGCACGGGTAGGATCAGACATTTCCAACCGAATATCGCCACTGTCAATATTTTGCAAAATTTCAAGGATAAACGTTGATTTAAAGCCAATTTTCATTGGTTCACCTTCATATTGCGCAGGTAAAACTTCCTCAGCAGAAACAGAAAAGTCAATATCCTGTGCAGTGATTTTAACCTGATTATCTGAAATTTCGAATTTAACCAGTTTACTTGCTTCACTTGAGAATATCGAAACCCTGCGGATAGCATTGAAAAATTCAACACGGTCAACAACCAATTTATTTGGATTGTCAGTCGGTATAACCGCCTGGTAATTAGGGAATTTACCATCTATCAAACGACTAACAATGGTATAATTGCCGATAATAAACTGGGCATTGCGTTCATTGAAAACGACTTTAACATCTTGCTCTTCTTTACCCAAAATAGAACGTAATAAATCTGCAGGCTTTTTAGGCAAAATAAATTCGCTGTCCTGGTCTGCTGAAAAATCAGTACGGCGGTAACGAACCAATTTATGACCATCAGAAGCTACAAAAGTTATATTGTCAGGGTGTAATTCAAACAAAATGCCACTCATTACAGGCTGCATATCGTCTTGAGAAACAGCAAAAATGGTTTTATTAATAGCCCGGTCTAAAACATCGCTCTTAATATTAAAAGAAACTGCCTCATTTTCATCGATTTCTGCTGGTTCAGGATAATCTTCTGTGCTATATGAACCAATGTTGTATTTACCTGTCTGTGTGAGAATTGTCACGTTTTTAGTCTCGTCATCAACTTCGAAAACCAATGGCTGGTCAGAAAATTCTTTCAATACATCTAATAGTCTCCTTGCTGCAATAGCAACAGCTCCCTCGCCTTCGGCATTGTCAACTTCAATATTGCAAATTATTGTTGTCTGCAGGTCTGTACCTGTTATTGTCAATGTATTGCCAGTCAATTCGAATTTGAAATTATCTAACATCGGATAAGTACTCTTGGAAGGAATAACCTTGTTGACAAGCTGTAATGATGGGAATAAGTCGCTTCGGGATACTATAAATTTCATTGTCAGAAATTTTTAATTTTTACTGTACAAAAATAATAAACTAATTTGGATTATGGTCAAATTATTCAAAAATTTACATTAAAGGTTAATTTTTTTAAGAGTAAAGCCAGAAAATTTAAATCCTATATCGCTAAAAATTGTTATCTTTGGCACAAATTGAAGAAAATTTTACGATTTATGGCATCAGAACTGCATGTTTACAATTCTTTGACACGAAAAAAAGAAAAATTTGAACCACTCCATCCACCGTTTGTAGGCATGTATGTTTGTGGACCTACAGTTTACGGTGACCCTCATCTGGGACATGCACGAGCAGCTGTTACATTCGATATAGTTTTCAGATACTTAAAACATTTAGGTTACAAAGTCCGCTATGTTAGCAATATCACAGATGTTGGACATCTTGAAAACGATGCAGATGAAGGCGAAGACAAAATCGCGAAAAAAGCACGCTTAGCGCAATTGGAACCCATGGAAATAGCCAATTACTACACACGCCGATACAATGAAGCTATGCGGCGAATGAATGTTTTACCGCCATCGATTCAACCTCTGGCTAGCGGACATATACCTGAGCAAATCGAAATGGTCGAAAAAATCTTAGCAAATGGCTATGCTTACATAAGCAATGGCTCGGTATATTTTGACCTGGAAAAATACGCTAAACAGTACAATTACGGCAAACTATCCGGCAAACGGCTTGAAGATTTAATTGCAGAAAGCCGCGAGCTACAAGGCACAAGCGAGAAACGGCATCCTTTTGACTTTGCCCTGTGGAAAAAAGCAGACCCGCGCCATATTATGCGGTGGAAAACTAAATGGAGCGAAGGCTTTCCTGGCTGGCACCTCGAATGCTCGGTCATGAGTACAAAATATTTAGGCGAACAATTTGATATTCACGGCGGTGGTCTGGACTTGCAATTTCCGCACCATGAAAGCGAAATAGCCCAGTCTGTAGCTGCAAACGGCAAAGAACCTGTTAAATATTGGATGCACAACAACCTGGTGACCATCAACGGCCAAAAAATGAGTAAATCTCTGGGCAATTTCATAACACTTTACGAACTGTTTGACGGCGAGCAGCCTGAAGACGGCCGTACTTTGCCGCTTAACCGCACGTTTAATCCGCAGGTGGTAAGGTTTTTCATATTGCAAGCACATTACCGCAGCCCGCTTGATTTTTCGCAACAAGCACTCGAAGCAGCTGAAAAAGGATACAAACGCCTTATGAACGCTGTACGACTAATCGATAAACTTGAGCCTGGCGACAAATCAACTGTTGATTTCTCAAAAATTATCGAAAATACTTTTGATGCTTTGAACGATGACTTTAACACACCTGTGGTAATAGCACAGCTTTTCGAAGCTGTTAAGCTTTTGAATTTAATCCACGATAAAAAAGCCCAGATATCAGCTTCTGATTTAGAAAAGGTCAAGGACTTTTTCCATACGGTTGTGTTTGACATTTTAGGCTTAGAATTTCAAGAAACAGAAACCAGCCAAATAGTCAATAAGCTGGTAGATTTAATCCTAACGCTCCGTCTTGAAGCTAAAAAACGCAAAGATTACGAAACAGCTGATAAAATCCGTGAAGAATTGAGCAAATTAGGCATTAGAGTGAAAGACACTCGCGATGGTTTTGAATGGGAATTCGTATAAAAACTGGCAAATGTCTGAAAAACAAATTTTTCTGCATACTGGCTTAGCTAAAACAGGTACAAAGTTTTTACAAAATAAATTTTTTCCCAGGCTTAAAGGCCTATACTATATTCCAAAGCCAAAGTACCACAAAAGCCAAAAAATTATCCAAAGCACTAATTACCCGCGATATTTAGTAAGTCAGGAATATGATATCCAGTTTGAACAAGAAATTTTGCGATGGTCAAAATTTGCACCACATACGCAGGTAATCATAGTTTTTCGTCGTCAGGACCAATGGTTCAAATCAGAATATAAGCGATACGTCAAAAACGGTTTTCGCGGCAGTTTTTCGGACTTTATTGATTTAAAGCATGATGGTGGAATTTTTAAGATTAAAGATGGTTTTTATATGTCTAAAATCCATTTCGTTGAACAACACATGAAAAATCCGCCATTCGTCCTGCTTTACGACGAACTTGCCAATAATCCTCTAAAATTTTTGCGAAAATTAGCGCTATTTTTAGACGCACAGGTAGATTTAAACAAAATTAACCTCAAACCCAAACACACTTCTTACAACGAAAAGCAGCTTAAGGTAATGAAAAAAATCGGACTATTTTTTGGCGTTAAACTTATCAAATACGACGACGACCACCGACTACACCGCTTCTTTCAGCGATTAGGACAGATGCTGCCCAGATACCCTATCCTTTATGCTGCCAAATTAATCCCTGACTTTTTAATCGATTCCCAACCTCTTATCCCTCAACAACAATTGGACGAAATAAAAGATTTTTACTCTCAAGATTGGAATGAAACGCAAAACTATGCCCAACAAATCCAGAAATATTTTTTAACTAACAAAAGTTTTCAGTAATTTCCAGCAAACCCATAAAAACACCTCCAATGAAAAAAATTCTACAAATCACCCTATTTGTCTTTTTATTACTGCTTATAGGTCTGGCTTGCCATAAATACGAAAATAAACGAAAAATGCACAAAAATCCTCTTATCGCTGAATATTATGACACGCCGTACGGTGTTCCGCCTTTTGACAAAATAAAACCAAAATATTTTTTGCCTGCTTTTAAATACGCAATTAAACAACATAAACGCGAAATAAACCGCATCATCCATAATTTGCACGAACCTAATTTCGACAACACAATTAAAGCCTTAGACCAAAGCGGAACTATCCTGGAGAACATTTCAAACATTTTCTTCAACCTTAACGAAGCAGCTACCAGTCCAGAATTACAAAAAATCGCAGAAAAAATTTCGCCTTTACTCACAGCTCACTATGACAAGATTTACATGAACCAGAAGCTTTTCCGCCGCGTTATGGCTGTTTACCAAAAACGACAGAGACTACATCTGAATACCGAAGACTCCATGCTTTTAGAAAAAACTTACAGACAGTTCATCAACCATGGAGCATTACTATCAAAAGCCGATAAAAGAAAACTTCGAAAAATTAACAAAAAACTGTCTGTGCTTTCGCTCAAATTCGGAAACAACGTTCTGCAAGAAGTCAACCGATATAACTTAATCATCGATAATCCCAAAGACCTCGACGGACTACCGGAAAACTTGATACAACAAGCTGCAGAAATAGCAAAAGAACACGGCGACAGCGGAAAATGGTACTTTAAAATTAACCGCTCAATGATTACACCTTTCCTGACTTACTGCAAAAACCGAAACCTTAGAGAACAAATTTTCAAAGCATACATAACCAAAGGCGATCATAACGACTCTTTAGACAACAAAGCCATTGTAAACCAAATCGTCAATCTGCGTTTACAAAAAGCCAGGCTATTAAGATTTAAAACCTGGGCAGATTACAAACTTCAAGACCGCATGGCTAAAAACCCGGACAATGTTTACAAAATGTTAGACCAGGTCTGGGCGAAAGCTCTTCCTGCTGCTAAAAAAGAAGCTAACCAACTTCAACAAATCATTTACAGCCAGGGCGATACCTTTAAATTACAACCCTGGGACTGGTGGTTTTACGCAGAAAAAATCCGTCAAAAGAAATATAACTTAGACGAAAACCAGCTAAGACCTTATTTTTCACTTAATAACGTTCTCGAAAAAGGCGTTTTTTATACAGCAAACCGTCTCTACGGACTGACTTTCAGAAAAGCTAAAAATATTCCAGTTTATGCACCCGACGTGGAAGCTTACGAAGTTTGGCAGGGTACTGACTCTATTATCGGCATACTTTATCTGGACTTTTTCCCTCGCGCAAACAAACGTGGCGGCGCATGGACAACAACGTTTAGACCTCAATACTACAAAAATGGACATCGCGTAATACCGATTGTTTCGATAGTTTGCAATTTTACGCCACCCACAAAGCAGCAACCGTCATTACTAAGTTTAGAAGAAGTCCGTACGCTGTTCCACGAATTCGGCCATGCTTTGCATGAATTACTAAGCAATGTGCATTGTCGCTCAATATCAGGGACAAACGTTCCATTGGACTTTGTCGAATTTCCATCGCAATTAATGGAAGAGTGGGCTGTGAGTCCTCAGGTTATGCGCGTTTATGCCAAGCACTATAAAACCGGACGGCTCATCCCGGAAGAATTAATCCGAAAAATCGACTCATCAAAATACTTTAACCAGGGTTTTGCTACTGTCGAATACATGGCTGCGGCATATCTGGACATGGACTGGCATACGGTAAAAACAAACAAAAATTACGACGTCAATAAATTCGAAAAAAAATCCATGCAAAAAATCCATCTAATTCCGCAAATTGTTGAGCGTTACCGTAGTACGTACTTTAATCACATTTTTTCAGGCGGCTATAGCGCTGGCTATTACTCGTACCTCTGGGCTGATGTCATTGTACAGGATGCTTTTGACTATTTCCGTCAAAAGGGACTGTTTAATCCAGAATTAGCGCAAAAATTACGGCATCTTTTATCGCAAGGCGGCTCGCAAGACCCTATGAAGCTTTACGTTCAATTCCGTGGAAGGCCGCCGAAAGTCGATGCTTTGCTGCGTGCGCGCGGATTTGTAAAATAACATTTACTTACAGTACAAAGTCTATCAGCGCAAAATCAACGACTATTCGATTATAAACTGTTTTTGTGTCGACAGACATAAAACACTGTTTTGCAGCTAATTGTTCGTATTTATTGCGTAAAAATCCTGTAAAAATCTCACAGGTTAACAACGTATTCGGCTAAAAACGGCGAAATGCGGCGGAGGTCAGCTCCGCCGCATTTCCTTTTTGTACATCTTCCGGTTACTGGAATCAAAAGCCAGTGTATCTCGGCAGCAGCGAATTTAGTCGATTGGTTTACTTTTTCGTATAAATCTGCTCATTCACGGGATATAGCACCATAGCAAGTACGTTCCATGCGCAGTAAAAAGCAAAATCAAAATTTGTCGCATGGTAATGGCAATCGGCTAAAAATCAGGATTTTTGCAAACTACTAAGTTCCTCGATTTGTTGCTCAAGGACTTTAATTCGTGCCATAGCGCTTTGCTGTTTTTCACGCTCACGCTGTACAACCTGTTGAGGTGCTTTATTGACAAAATTCGGGTTATTAAGCTTTTTCTCAACACTGCTCAAAAAACGGCGTTGATGTTCCAATTGTTCTTTAAGTTTTTGCAATTCCTGTTCGATGTCGATCAAATCACCTAATTCGACGCTGTACTCGGTAGTTTTTACGATAAAAACTTTGGCTCCCTGCGGTTTTTCCTGGACTAAATCGATCCTTTCTACACCAGCCATTTTCTTGATAATAGGCTCAAAAAGCGGATTGTACTGTCCTTCGAGCGAACGGACTTTAACAGTAAGCTGTTTATCGTTCTTAATGTTGTACTCTTTACGCAGGTTTCGCAATGAGCTAACCGCCTTTTTAATATCTTCGAAATGTTCGAGCAAGTTTGTATCATACTCACCAGCAGTAGGATATTGCGCAACGACAATACTTTCGCCTTTTTTACGAGGATAAAGCCTTTGCCAGATTTCTTCGGTTATAAATGGCATAAATGGATGCAAAAGCCGCATTAACCGGTCAAAAAACTCTTTTGTTGCCTCAAGCGTCTGCCTGTCGATAAAGGCTCCATCGCGTTGCTTGTCGTATTTGGGCTTAATAATTTCCAGGTACCACGATGCAAATTCGTTCCAAATCAGGCTATAAAGAGTCATTAAAATTTCGGCCAGTTTGTAATTTTGGTACAATTTCTCCGTATAATCGATTACCTGATTAAGCTTATTTTCGAACCATTTAACGGCCAAACGGTTTGTTTCTGACTGCTGCAAATTTTCGTCAACTTTCCACATGGAAACAAGACGAAAAGCATTCCAGATTTTATTAGCAAAATTACGCCCCTGTTCAGGCAAATCGTCAGAATAGAGCAAATCGCCGCCAGCAGGCGAACAAGACAAAATACCGAATCTTACGCCATCTGCACCGTACTTTTTAATCAATTCCAATGGTTCAGGCGAATTTCCAAGGGATTTAGACATTTTACGCCCAAATGAATCACGCACTAAACCAGTGAAATAAACATCTTTAAACGGATAAGTTCCACGATAATGATAACCTGCCATTATCATACGGGCAACCCAGAAAAACAAAATATCATGACCTGTGACTAAAACGCTTGTCGGATAGTAATAATTAATGTCCGGGTTATCGGGATAGCGAATACCATCAAACACTGCAATAGGCCATAGCCATGACGAGAACCAGGTATCAAGCACATCTGGGTCCTGCACAAGGTCATCTTTGGTAAGCGATTTGTCGCCAGTCTTTTCAATAGCCAATTTGAGAGCCTGGTCTATATTTTCAGCAACTACAAAATTATCTTCATCCCCACGGATATAATAAGCAGGGATACGATGTCCCCACCACAGCTGTCGCGAAATGTTCCAGTCGCGGATATTTTCCATCCAATGACGGTAGGTGTTTTTAAAATGTTCTGGCACAAACCGTATTTCATTTTCCATAACAGCTTTAAGCGCAGGTTCAGATAGAGGTTTCATTCGCAAAAACCATTGCTTTGACAGACGTGGCTCAACGACTGCGTCGGTACGTTCGGAATGTCCGACTTTATGCGTATAATCTTCGATTTTCTCTAAAAGTCCTAATTTCTGAAGCTCCTTAACCATAAGCTCACGTGCTTCGTCGCGGTCTTTACCAACGAAAAATTGGGCTTTTTCGTTGAGGGTAGCATCGTCGTTGAAAATATCAATAATTTCTAAATTGTGACGTAAACCTATTTCGTAGTCGTTAGGGTCATGAGCTGGGGTTATTTTCAAAGCGCCTGTACCAAATTCAGGATCAACGTACTCATCGGCAATAATAGGCACAGGACGATTGACAAGTGGCACAATAGCTGTTTTGCCGATAAATTCTTTATAACGGGGATCGTTGGGATTAACAGCAATTGCAGTATCAGCTAAAATTGTTTCAGGTCTTGTGGTTGCAATAACGATAAAATTGTCGGGTTCGCCTTGAATTGGGTATTTGACGTAATACAGATGTCCCGGGTCTTCTTTGTAAATAACTTCTTCGTCAGAAATTGTGGTTTTAGCTTCCGGGTCCCAGTTGACCATACGATAACCGCGATAAATCAAACCTTTATTGTAGAGGTCAACGAAAACTTTAATAACGCTCTGGTAATAATGTTCGTCCAGAGTAAAGTTGGTTCTATCCCAATCGCAAGATGCGCCTAATTTACGAAGCTGTTTAAGTATAATGCCTCCATGCTCTTTAGTCCATTCCCATGCGTGTTTTAAAAACTGTTCGCGTGTAAGCTGCGATTTATCAATGCCCTGTGATTTAAGCTTTTTAACGACTTTAGCTTCTGTAGCAATCGAAGCGTGGTCAGTCCCCGGCACCCATAGAGCGTTGTAACCTTGCATTCTGGCACGGCGTATAAGAATATCCTGGATAGTATTGTTTAAAACATGTCCCATGTGCAAGACACCAGTAACATTAGGCGGGGGAATAACAATTG
>WFZV01000181.1 GCA_015489395.1 Bacteroidales bacterium | reverse complement strand
GGATATCAAGTCAAGGATTTTGGGACTTTTTCAGAGGAAAGCGTTGATTATCCTGATTTTATCCATCCCTTAGCAGAAGCTATTGAAAGAGGTGAGTATGAACTTGGTTTGATAATGTGTGGCAGCGGAAATGGTGTTGCTATTACTGCAAATAAGCACCAGGGAGTACGTGCAGGGTATTGCTGGAATGAAGAAATAGCTCGTTTGGCTCGTCAGCATAATGATGCCAATGTTTGTGCTTTGCCAGGGCGTTTTATTGCTTTTGATTATGCAAAAGTAATAGTAGATGCTTTTCTGTCTGCACAATTTGAAGGTGGGCGTCATAAACGAAGAGTTGATAAGATTCCTGTTAAAAAATAATTTATTTAGCTAATGCCGTCAAAACGTAAATTTTTAAAACAAGCCCAGAAAGTCGCTTTTGATTACGAACATCGACAGAAGCTTAAGCATAATATTGGTAAATACGAAATTGCAGTCGAAAAAGGATTATTGCGGTATAAGGATTTTGAAAAAGCTCGCGACATTGCGTCTGCTATAAAAACAGATGTTGTCAATAATTTAGATAAGTATTTAGATGAGTTTGCTCGCAATTTCGAGAAAAATGGTGGTGAATTGATTATCGCCCCAGACGCAAATTCAGCATTGGCAGCTGTAGAAAGGATTGTCAAGCAAGTAGATGCAAGACTTATTGTTAAAAGTAAGTCGATGACCACTGAGGAAATTGGTTTAAATGAATTTTTAGAATCGTTTGGCGTTGAGGTAGTTGAGACAGATTTGGGCGAATTTATCGTGCAGCAAGCTGGTGAAAAGCCTTATCATATAGTTACTCCTGCCATGCACAAGTCTAAGCAGGATGTAGCTCGTTTGTATCATGAGAAATTTGGCTTGCCTGAGGATGCTGATGTCCACCAATTAACCAGTTTTACCCGCGGTTATCTCCGTGAGAAATTTGTAAAAGCTGATATAGGTATCACCGGAGCGAATTTTTTAATCGCTAATATTGGAGCAATTGCAGTTACAGAAAATGAAGGTAATGCTTTGATGTCTGTATCCTTCCCGAAGGTTCACATTGCTATTGTAGGTATAGAGAAATTGTTGCCGTCGTATAAAGACTTATCGCTTTTCTGGCAGATTTTAGCAAACCGTGGTACGGGGCAGTCTGTAACTGTGTATAATAGTTTGATTTTAGGACCGAAAAAGAATGTTGAAGATAATGGCCCTGAGCGAATGATTGTAATTTTAATTGATAATGGTCGCACAGAATTGTTGGCTCAAAAGGAGCAGAAAGCAGCTTTAAAATGTATTCGTTGTGGAGCTTGCCTTAATGCCTGTCCCGTTTATCGTACAATTGGCGGTCATACGTATAATTCGGTTTATTCAGGCCCTATCGGTTCGGTATTAATGCCGTTTTTTGGAGGATTTAAAGAGTATGGATATTTAACTTTTGCATGTACTTTATGCCGTAAATGCGAGGAAGTTTGCCCGGTTCGTATTCCCTTGCCAGATTTAATTTTAAGCAATCGCCGGGATTATGTTGAAAAATACAAGTTATCTTCTTCTGGTGAACGGGTGGCAATGAAAGCTTTTGAGTATTCGCTTACTAAACCAAAATTTTACGAAATAAATATGTCAAAGGTTAAGAACGCTTTTATCAGGTTGATTCAGAATTGGTTTTGGTCAAAATACCGGGATTTTCCTCAGTTTAAAACGCCTTTTAGAAAACAGTTTAAACACAAAAAATCAAATTAAAGTACAGTTTTTAAAAGAAAATTTAACTTGCCCCGTGTATTAAAGTATTTTACAACTTTATTTGTTTTTGCTAAATTTGCAAACTAAATGATAAAAAACAATTTATGCAAGAAAAAGAACATGTTAAATTTTTAGTCAATTCTATCTACGATGCAAAAAAAAAAAAAAAAGGTAACAATATAACTATAATTAAATTTACCCCTGAAATAACAAGTATTTGCGATTATTTTATTATTGCAGATGCTGACAATGAACGACAATTAAAGGCTATTATGGAAAATATTGAAACTCAAGTCAAACAGAAACATAATTTAAAACCACTTCATATAGAAGGCGAACAGTTAGCACAATGGATTGTTTTAGATTATTTAGATGTTATCGTTCATCTGTTCCAGCCTAAAGTCCGTGAATTTTATGCTTTAGAAAAGTTATGGGCTGATGCCCAGTTTTTTAAAAATAAATTAGATGTTTAAAATTATAAAATATAAATTCCATTTCTATGAACAATAATCAAAACCCATTAAAACCAAATAATAATAACAACAATAACAATAATAAACGACCTTCAACTTCTCTTTATATCTGGCTTTATTTGGGGCTTATTCTTGGAATCATTTTTTTAGCTACAGGGCCACAGTTTACCGCCTCACCACAAGAGATTACCTGGCGAGAGCTTAAACAGATGTTACAAAACCGAGAAATAGCAAAAATTGTACTTGTTAATCGTGAGTATGCTGAGATTACACTGAAACCTGAGGCATATAACAAACCTAAATATGCTTATTTGCGTACACAATATCATTTACCGCCATCTGGACCACATTTTAAGTATGTTATTTCTTCACCAGAGGTATTTTATCAGCGTTTGATGGAAGCACAAAAAAATATTCCTGAAGATCAGAGGATTTATTATCAGAGCGTTACAAAGCATAATTACTGGAAAGATATCATAAGTTGGATTGTTTTATTTGCGCTGTTATTTATTTTCTGGGGATTTATGCTGCGCAGAATGGGCGGTGGCTCAGGCGGTATATTTTCAATGGGCAAGTCTCGTGCTAAAATTTTTGATAGCAGTCAGATTAAAGTTACATTTAAGGACGTAGCTGGCCTTGAGGAAGCCAAGCAGGAAGTGCAGGAAATTGTTAATTTCTTAAAGAATCCTGAGAAATATACACGTTTGGGCGGCAAAATACCTAAAGGAGTGCTTTTAATTGGCCCTCCGGGTACAGGAAAAACGCTTCTGGCACGTGCTGTGGCAGGTGAGGCACAAGTGCCGTTTTTCTCTTTGTCAGGTTCAGATTTTGTAGAGATGTTTGTAGGTGTAGGTGCTTCACGTGTTCGTGATTTGTTCGCACAGGCCAAGGCCAAAGCTCCATGTATAGTTTTTATCGATGAAATAGACGCAATTGGACGTTCGCGTAGTACAAGAATTAGTTTTAGCTCAAATGACGAGCGTGAAAATACTTTGAATGCACTTTTGACAGAAATGGACGGATTCGAACCGAATCAGGGAATTATCGTAATGGGAGCAACAAATAGACCCGAAATTTTGGATAAAGCTTTGTTGAGAGCAGGTCGTTTTGATCGTCAAATTTTCTTAGAGTTGCCAGATCTCAAGGAACGTGAGGAAATTTTTAAAGTTCACACACGTACACTGAAGCTGTGTCCAGACGTAGATTTATCATCTTTGGCAAAGCAAACTCCAGGATTTTCCGGCGCTGACATTGCAAATGCATGTAATGAAGCTGCTTTAATAGCTGCTCGCAAAGATAAGAATTGTATTGGAATGGACGATTTTATCGATGCTATAGATAAAATTGTCGGCGGGTTGGAGAAAAAGCATAAACTTATTAGCCAGGAAGAGAAAAAACGTGTAGCATATCACGAAGCTGGTCATGCTACTGTAAGTTGGCTTATAGAGTATGGTCAGCCTTTGATAAAAGTTTCGATTGTTCCTCGCGGAAAATCATTAGGCGCTGCATGGTATTTGCCTGAAGAGCGTAATTTGGTGACTTTACGTCAATTTCAGGATGAAATTTGTTCCTTACTCGGAGGTCGTGC
>WFZV01000180.1 GCA_015489395.1 Bacteroidales bacterium | reverse complement strand
ATTTAGACCTGATGGTGATTTTTTAACTAAATTAAACTGAAATTAAAATTAAATTTGTTAGGTTAAAAATTAAATTTAAAAAAATAAACTGTAAAATCAAAAATTATATGAAACGAGTTATAATTTTATTCTGGCTTTTGTTAAGTGTTTTTTTCAGCTTAAAAGCACAAATTATTTATACCAAAGACTCTCCGTTGAAGCTGTTGACCGTTCAACAGATGCCAGAGTTAACCTTAAAACCGTTAGACATTAACAAATTGCAGCTCGAAGACTTGCAGCATCCGATACCTTATCGTGTTGGGGTAAACTTTTCTTTTGACAAAAACTTAAAGCAAATAGCCGAGAAAGTCGTTTTTGGCGACAAAAATATCTGGTATTTACACATAAAAGCACAGAATGGACTTGCAATAAGTGTGATTTTCAGTGATTTTTATATTCCACGGGGCGCAAAACTGTTTTTATATTCTGCGGATGGAAAATATGTATTTGGACCAATAACCTATCGCAACAACAAAAAGTCTAAAATCTTACCTACGAGGTACTTACCCACAAAAGACTTAATCATAGAGTACCAGGAACCTGTAAAAGCTGAGGAAGGAAGCTTGTACATTAAATCAGTGGTTTTATATTATCGAGGAGTAAAAATCGGCAAAGGCATAGGCGATTCAGAGCCTTGCGAGGTCAACATAAATTGCCCTGAAGGCGCAGCCTGGCAGAATGAGAAAAACGCTGTTGCCAGAATTTTGTTTACATCAGGAGCTTATTCATACTATTGCACTGGGGCATTAGTGGGCAACACAGCAAAAACTTACGATCCTTATTTTCTGACAGCAAACCATTGTATAAACAAGGAATCTGAGGCGCAGTCAGCAGTGTTTTACTTTGGTCTGGAAGCAAATGGGTGTAATGATGTTCCTTACAACAATGGGCATACATTGTCGGGGTCAGATTTGATAGCCTCTGGAAAAGTAAATGGTGTTACTCATCTGGATTTTTCATTGCTAAAGCTTAGTTCTGTTCCACCAATTAGTTATAATCCATATTACGCTGGCTGGTCGCGGGTAAGTTCTGCTGCGTCTATTGATAGCGTTGTTTGTATTCATCATCCGCAGGGCGATTTGAAAAAGATTTCTAAATCTTTTCGTCCATTGTCAGTTGGCTCTTTTACAGGCTATGACCAGTATAGTCATTGGCTTATTTCTCGGTGGGATGTTGGTGCGACAGAAGGAGGTTCTTCGGGGTCGCCACTGTTTGATAATCAGCGGCACATAATAGGCGATTTGACAGGCGGACAGGCTACTTGCGATAATCCTGTTAATGACTATTTTGCACAGTTTTACCAGAGCTGGGATAAATACAACGATACTCTGGCTCAACTTAAGCACTGGTTAGACCCACTAAATATAAATCCTTTGTTCATCAATGGCTATAATCCGTATAATGCAAGTGGGGCGAATTTAGACCCGGTGCGTTATATTTATGGGTATGCACAGGGGAACAAAGCCCACGTTTTCTGGTTAGCTCCAGACCAGACTCAGGATTCGGTATTTTTCGATAGTTTTGAAGATTACCAGGATTTTGCTTTGTCAATACCAAATTGGACGCAGAAAGATCTGGATCGGGGACCAACATGGGGAATTGACGGAGTGACGTTTGACAACGAGAATTATGTCGGATCGTTTATAGTTTTTAACCCAAACGAAACTACTCCCAGACGTCCTAAAGGCTGGTCTCCACATAGTGGCGATAAGATGCTTGCATGCTTTAGTACAGTACCGAAATATGCTCCAAATAACGATTGGCTCATAACTCCCAAAATACCTATAACTCCGACAACTAAATTAGTTTTTTACGCAAAATCTGTCTCAGACAAGTATCCGCTTGATAGGATAAGGGTCTTAGTATCAACAGATTCGAATAGAGTAGAGGATTTTGAGCAAATATCCACTGGTGATTATGTTGAAGTGCCGACCAAATGGACGCGTTTTGAATATGATTTGTCCAATTATGCAGGAAAAAAAGCTTATATTGCTATAAACGTTGTTTCGGATAGTGCATTTGCGTTTTTGTTGGACGATTTTTCAGTTTCTCCGTTTGATTCGCAGGCTTTGAAAACTAATTCTGCGGACGAGGTTACCAATTATGACCGTCAGGGCGTTGATCCACAGATGATTAATAAGCTTGCTGTGTTTTACCAGCCACATTTGATAGGATATGATGTTTATCGAGATTATAAAAAAATCGCATCATTAGAACCACACCAAAATTATTATGTCGAACAACTGGATTCGCTTAGTGATACCTATCATTATTTTGTCGTTGCTGTGTATGACTCTGGCAGTGCTTATCCTTCGTCACCTGTGACGATTAAGTTTTTACAGGACACAGTTTCGACTTATATGCACGACAATGCTGTTACGGTTTTTCCTAATCCTGCTACGAATGGAACTTTTACTTTGAAATTTATTCGTACAATGGAAAAAGGCCGTTTGATTATTACTTCGCTCAGTGGAAAAGTAATTAGGAAGCAAAATATTGTTAATCAGCAGGTTATTGAGTTTAAATCTTTGCCAATACAAGCAGGGGTTTACATTATTTACGTCCAAACAGATACTGAAAATTATAAAACAATATTGATTAATTTGTAAATTAGAGAAATTTGTTTTACTTAGTAGCAAAACAATGAAAATTTAACAACAATGGGAAAAGATATTTTGAATTTAGAGCCGAAAAAGCTCTGGAAGAATTTTTACGAGCTAACTCAAATACCTCGACCATCAAAGAAAGAACAAAAAGTCGTTGAGTTCGTTAAGAATTTTGGCGAAAAATTGGGGCTTGAGACAATCGTCGATGAAGTAGGTAATGTTATTATCCGTAAACCTGCTTCACCAGGCATGGAAAACCGCAAAACTGTTATCCTTCAGGCTCATTTGGACATGGTGCCTCAAAAAAATAGCGATAAAGAATTCGACTTTGAAAAAGACCCAATCGATGCTTACATTGACGGAGAATGGGTTACAGCTGACGGAACAACACTTGGAGCTGACAATGGCATTGGTGTTGCTACGATTTTAGCTATTTTAGAATCTGACGATATAAAACATCCACCTCTGGAAGCTTTGTTTACCATTGATGAAGAAACCGGTATGACTGGAGCTGAGCATCTCAAGCCTGGTGTACTAAAAGGCGATATTTTGATAAACTTAGACTCTGAGCAAGAAGGCGAGTTGTATATCGGTTGTGCAGGCGGTACAAACGCAAATATTCAATTTAATTATTCGAAAGTCGGAGTTAGCAATGATACTGTTGCTTATGAACTTAAATTGACAGGACTTAAAGGCGGACATTCTGGAGTTGATATAAATTTAGGCCGTGCTAATTCTGCAAAATTGATTTTCAGATTTTTATACAATGCACAGAAGGAGTTTGGCATTCAGCTTAGTTCTATCGATGCTGGTAACATGCGAAATGCAATTCCACGCGAAGCCCATGCTGTTGTTCTGGTACTGAACAGCAAGGAAAAAGACTTTTTGAAAGCTGTTGAAAAATGGGAGCAGATTTTCAAAAACGAATATAAAGAGACTGATCCTGAGCTTAGTTTTAAAGCAGAAAAAGTCGAACCGCCAGAGTTTGCAATTGATCCAATAACCCAGGATAATTTAATTAAAGCAGTGCAGGGTACGCCCAACGGTGTTATCCGCATGAGTGCGTCTATGGAAGGCCTGGTCGAGACTTCGACGAATTTATCGATTGTTCGCATGGATGATAAAGTTATCGAAGTTCTGGCTTTGATACGTAGTTCGGTCGATACAGCCAAGGAAGATGTCGAAAATATGTTCGAGGCAATTTACAAGTTAGCTAAAGCTGACAAAATCTGGTTTGATGGCAAATATCCGGGCTGGAAGCCAAATCCGGATTCTGAAATTTTACGTTTGATGAAACAGATTTACAAAGATATGTTTGGCAAAGAGCCTAAAGTTACAGCTATTCACGCTGGACTTGAAACAGGTTTATTAGGTGGCAAATACCCTAATTGGGACATGATTTCCATTGGCCCGACAATTAAATATCCGCATTCGCCCGACGAAAAGGTTAATATTGAAAGCGTTAAGCGTTTTTGGGATTTCTTACTCAAGGTTCTGGAAAATATACCGGAAAAGGATTCGTAAAATTGCGGTTTTTTGAAAAAGCACATTTGCGGCATTAAGCGAAACGGCTGTCCAAATCTGACATTTGGACAGCCGTTTTTTCTTGTTTAGTGGCAAAATTCAGGCAGATTTTTACGAAAAAAATTCGTTGATAAAGTCCTGCGCCAGCTGCTTTGCCTTTTGCTCAGCAGGGGCTTCGGCATAAATACGCACAATTGGTTCAGTGTTGGATTTTCGTATATGTATCCAGCTATCGGCAAAGTCCAACTTTACGCCGTCGATTGTGGTGATTTGCGCTTTATCCTTAAATTTTTCGATAATTTTTTGAGTGATTTTGTCAAAATTCAGGTTTTTGAGGCTGACTTTAGTTTTGTACATGAAATACCTGGGCAGATTTTTACGTATTTGCGAAGGTTTAAGGTCGAATTTAGCCATGTAAGACAAAAACAAAGCAATTCCGACTAAAGCATCACGTCCATAATGCAGCGGAGGGTAAATTACTCCGCCATTGCCTTCGCCACCTATGACAGCGTCAACTTGTTTCATTTTCATAACAACGTTGATTTCACCGACAGGTGCAGCAAAATATTGTCCGTTATATTTTTCGGTAATGTCTTTCAATGCGCGAGAAGAAGAAAGATTCGAAACAGTATTGCCATTTTTGTGTCGAAGCACGTAATCGGCAACAGCTACGAGCGTGTACTCTTCGCCGAAGTAATTGCCGTTTTCGTCCACAATAGCGAGTCGGTCAACGTCCGGGTCAACGGCAAATCCGACATCAGCCTTGTTTTTACGGACAGCTTCCATCAATTGCGTAAGGTTTTGTTCCAGAGGTTCCGGATTATGAGCAAAGATGCCATTCGGCACGCAGTTGATTTCGATTATTTTTTCAATGCCTAAAGTCTTGAGTAAAAGCGGAATAGCAATTGCTCCGGTGGAGTTTATGCAGTCAACGGCAACTTTAAATTTTGCGTTTTTTATAGCCTGGCTGTCAACTAAATCTAAATTTTCGATCAGTTCCACGTGTTTATGTATGTAGTCAAAACTTTTGACAATTTCGCCAGGTTCAAGTGCCGGGTTAAATTCTATTTCGTTGGCATTATGGTATAGGTCAATTACCTGTTTAACGGCTTGTGGCTCAAGAAATTCGCCTTTATTGTTGAGAAATTTCAGCGCGTTCCATTCGATAGGGTTGTGGCTTGCCGTAATTATTATGCCGCCGTCGGCTTGTTCGTGTATCACTGCAATTTCTGCTGTAGGTGTGGTGGTCAGATCAATATCGATGATTTGAGCGCCGAGACTCAGGAGTGTGCCTTGTACAAGGTTTTTGACCATGTTACCTGAAATTCTGGCGTCACGACCCAGGACGATTTTAGGTTTTTGCTTTTGGGTAGTGTTTTTTAGCCAAACCGTATATGCTGCGGTGAATTTGACGATTTCGTAAGGTGTGAGATTTTCGCCGGGTTTACCGCCAATTGTGCCACGAAGACCTGAAATTGAAATTATTAGCGACATTATGCTCTGTTTAGTGTTTTAAGCAAAATTAGCAAACTAATGAACATAACAAAATCGTAGATTTGTGTTTTTCCCAGGTTAATGACGAGTAGAAAAATAATTTTTCGTAATATGCGAAGATGAGCGTACCAGTTTTGGAGCTTAGAATGTATTGGTAAAGACAGATTTTAGCGACAAACGTAAAATTTGGTGCTATTTTCAATATAAAAAGAAGCTGGGAGCTGACGGCAGCGCCCAGCTTCAAAAAAATCGTATAATTGAGATTCGTGTTAATTTACTGATTTTGCGTGTCTTGTGGGTTTTCCGTGCTTTGTTGTTCTTGCTGGTTTTGATCAGGATTAGATTTCATCTGGTTTAAAATTTGATCAACTTCTCCCTGTCCAGCAGGACCAACGTAATTGATGTCTTTGTTGAACGCCATAATTGGATAAAAGATAAATGGCAAGAAAAATGCACCAATAGCGAAGCCTGTATCTTTGCCGTAACTTTGAACAAATTTAAGATTAACATAAAACCAAACACCAATTTCGACTATTAATCCAATAATTGGAATAAAAGGCAAAAAGATGATGATCAAGAGCCACCACCATTGCAACCCGGCTATTTCGAGCATGATGTAAATGTTGTAAAACGGGATAATAGAAGCCCAGCCTGGTTTTCCAGCTTTTTCAAAGAGTTTCCACCAGGAAACAATAATTATAACAGCAATGATAAGCTCAATTACCAGATAAGTTCCTAATAAACCTGAGTAAGCATAACCGTATGAATCCATGGTTTAAAAGTTTTAAGTTTTGTTAGCCAAATTTAACTGAAAAATATTAAAGGGTCAAATTGTTTTTGATAAATTAATGTTTTTCGGATTTTAAAATAGTCTTTAATAGCCGGGCTAAAGCGAAGTTTATTTACCCTGAGCTAAATTAGCATCGTCTAAAACCTGGACGTTTACCTGAGGATTTCCGTAATAGGTTAATGTTGAATAATCACGAATTGTGCCTTTAAGTGTGTCTGTTACAGCGATTTTGGCGTCTGAATTTTCGCTCATGTCAACACTGCAAACATTGGTTGAAAAGTTTTGGGCTTCTACATCAGATTGTCCGATCAGGTTAAGAGTTGTGTTATAGCTACTTCCGGTCAAATTTATGTCTGCATCGCCAGAAGCTTTTATTGTAACGTTCTGGAAATTATTTAAATTCAGGCTTGCATCGCCATCATCATTTACAACAACAGTAAAGTTGAGAGATTCGTTAGTAATGCTAACATCCTTTGCATTTAAGTCGGCGTCTTTATCAACAATAACTTGTTCTAAAATAACTTTGTTAGGATTGAGGACTAATTCTGCATCAGAATTTCCGTAGATAATCAGCGTATCGCCGCTAATTGTAAATTGTATGTCACTTGTGTCGCTAATGTCGTTGATGTCTAAGTTGTTGCCTTCTTTGAATTTAACATCTGCGTCGTCAGTTACTTTGAGGATTTTGAATGGTTTAAGCTTTTTAGTAAAGAGCTGGCAAGATGATAAAGTTAAACCTGATAAGAATAAAACAATTAAACTCATTGCAAAAAATATTCGTTTCATGACTCGAAGGTTTTAGGGTTTTTTTAGGCTAAAGATAAGCTGGACTAAAAAAACAGGATAGTTGTTTTTTGTGAAACATCAGAATTATTGAGAGAGTATGTATAGCTCCTTTGATTTTGGTGTATAAAAATACGGCTGCCCAATACCTGGGCAGCCGTGTAGCTCACAGAATATTATAATTATATCAAAAGTTATTTTTTAAAATGCTCTGGATATTTTTCTTTTAAATATTTGTGCATTCCAGCTGCGGCTTTACGTCCGTCGCCCATTGCTAAAATAACTGTAGCACCACCACGGATAATATCACCACCAGCGAACATGTCTTCAACAGAGGTTTGCATCATATCATTAACAACTATTGTTCCCCAACGTGTTGTCTCTAATTCTGGTACGACAGAAGGGATAAGCGGGTTTGGAGAAAGGCCGATAGCCAGAACAACAACATCCACATCCATTTCAAAGGTTTCACCGGTAGGGATAGGACGGCGGCGACCACTTGCGTCAGGTTCGCCAAGTTGCATTTTTTCCAAAACGATTTTTTTAACATGTCCTTTTTCGTCTGCAATGTATTTAACGGGATTTGCCAGGAAGATGAATTCGACACCTTCTTCTTCAGCGTGTTTAATTTCTTCGACACGTGCAGGCATTTCCTGGCGTGAGCGGCGATAAATTATATAAGCATGTTCAGCTCCGAGGCGTTTAGCTGTACGGACAGCGTCCATAGCAGTATTACCTGCGCCAATGACAGCAACTCGTTTGCCGTGGGGGACAGGTGTATCGTAATCAGGTTTTACTCCGTGCATTAAGTTAACACGTGTAAGATATTCGTTAGCCGACAGGATATTAATGCTATTTTCCCCGGGTATGCCCATAAAACGAGGCAATCCAGCGCCAGATGCAATAAAGAAAGCTTTGAATCCCTGTTTTCGTAATTCGTCGAAAGTAGCGGTTTTACCTACGACAAAGTTTGTATGAAACTGGACACCCATTTTGCGCAGGTTATCAATCTCAAAATCAATAATTTCATTAGGCAAACGGAATTCAGGGATACCGTATTTCAGCACGCCGCCGATTTCGTGTAAAGCTTCGAACACATGTACTTCATAGCCATTGCGAGCCATATCAGCAGCCCAGGCTAAAGCAGCAGGCCCAGAGCCTACAGAAGCCACTTTAATACCGTTACGTTCAGCTACTTCAGGTATAGCAGCTTTACCGGAGTGACGTTCAAAGTCTGCAGCAAAGCGTTCGAGGTAGCCAATTGCGATAGGAGGCTTTTTGAGAGTTGTATTGTAAAAGCAGTTGTTTTCGCACTGTTCTTCTTGTGGGCAGACACGACCACAAACCGCTGGTAAAGTATTTGATTCTTTAATGACCTGAACAGCGCCTAAGAAATCACGGGCTTCGATTTTTTTAACGAATTTAGGTATATTGATATGTACTGGACATCCGTCAACGCAGGTTGGGTCAGGGCAGTCGAGGCATCTTTGAGCTTCCGCAACAGCCATGTCTGGGTCTAAACCCAGGTTTACTTCTAAGAAATTATGAATTCGTTCCAGAGGTTCTTGCTCTGGCATTTTAACGCGTTCTCTGGCTGTACGGTCTTTAGCTTTGATTTGAGAACGAAGCTCTTTACGCCACTGGGCGTTTCTTTCTTTTTTGTAATATTCTAAGTCTTTAGCCATATTTCTAAGTTTTTATTTTTAAACAGAAAATGAAAAATTAAGCGGTTGCCTTTTGACGGCGGTTTTTTAAGAATTCTTCGTAAGCTTTAACTTCAAAGTCTTTATAATGGTTAAGTCTCATAAGTAATTCGTCAAAATCTACTTGATGAGCGTCAAATTCAGGACCATCGACACATGTAAATCGTGTTTTACCGCCAACAGTAACTCGGCAAGCACCACACATGCCGGTACCATCAACCATTATCGAATTCAAACTTGCGATTGTAGGAACATTGTATTGTTTGGTAAGTAATGCTGCGTACTTCATCATAATAGCAGGGCCAATAACAACAGCTTCATCGACTTTTTCACGTTTAAGTACTTCTTCCATACCAGCAGTTACTAAGCCTTTTTTGCCATAAGAACCATCGTCGGTATAAATGATAACTTCATCTGAGACTTTGCGGATTTCGTCTTCTAAGATGATAAGTTCTTTTGTTCTGGCAGCTAACACAGAAATAACGCGGTTACCTGCTTGTTTATAGCCTTTTATAATCGGATAAAGAGGAGCTACGCCAACTCCACCGCCGGCAGCTAAAACCGTACCTACTTTTCTGATATTTGTAGGTCTACCCAGTGGCCCGACAATGTCAACAACGTAATCTCCCACTTGTTTGTCCATTAATTTTCCGGTAGTAACGCCTACTTCCTGAAAAATCAGGGTTATTGTTCCACGTTCAATGTTTGAATCAACTATCGTCAGGGGGATTCGTTCGCCTTTTTCTTCCACTCGCAGAATAATAAAATTGCCAGGTTTTCGGCTTTTGGCAATTTCCGGGGCCACAACTTCGATTAATGCTACTTTTTCAGATAAAAGCTCTTTTTTTACAATTTTAAACATATCTATTTTAT
>WFZV01000179.1 GCA_015489395.1 Bacteroidales bacterium | reverse complement strand
GCTCAGGGTTGCGGTGGGATAAATAATTTAAAAAGCTATTAATGGTTAAATTCGATGAGGAAAACAAATAAAGTGTAAAACGTTTGTCCGTAATTTTGACAAAATTATAAGATAAATCAGAATTAATCGTGGTGTTCCAGAGTAAAATGGCTTGATTGGGCAGGATTTGGTAGAGATTGTGGGGTAATGGATAAATTTTAAATGTTGAGTCTAAAGCTTTTTCGGTTTTCTGCAAATTGTCTGTATAAACCGTCGATATTTGCGGATATTTTTCGAAAGTTTTTTTGATATCGTTTTTACAACTAATGAGAAATATGCTAAGGACCAAAAAATAAGCGAATTTTAAATATTTCATGTTAGCCAGATTTTTTGCAAAAGTATAAAAAGTTTTTCAAATCGAATTTGTACTCAGCTAATTTGCTTAATATGGTGCATTGACAAAAAATCGGCGGTGCTATGCACCGCCGATTTTTCTCTTGTCGTGCAATAAGCATGCTTTTAGACGATATTCATATCATCAAGCACTTTCATTACCTCTTTAACGTGAGCAGCTGACTGGTCAAAAGCAGCACGTTCTTCTTCGTTCAGTTCAATTTCGATAATTTTTTCAATCCCTTTGCTGCCAAGAATAACAGGTACTCCAATATAAATGTCTTTGTAGCCATATTCGCCATTTAGGTATGCACAGACAGGTAAAATTTCGCGCTTGTTCAATGCTACTGCTTCAACAACCTGCATAATTGCAGCACCAGGAGCGTACCAGGCTGATGTACCAAGCAAATTCACAATTTCTCCTCCTCCAAATTTTGTTCGTTCTACGATTTTATCAATAGTTTCTTTGTCCATTAATTGGGTGAGTGGTACACCACCGACGCTGGTATAACGTGGTAATGGTACCATTGTATCGCCATGACCACCCATTAATAAAGCTTGAATGTTAGTAGGAGCGATGTTTAAAGCCTCAGCGATAAAAGCTTTATAACGTGCAACATCCAATGTACCTGCCATACCAAATACCTGACTATTAGGCTTATTAACTGCTTTAGTAACTGTTTTGTAAACAGCATAGGTCATAACATCAAGCGGATTTGATACAACGATAAAAACAGCATCAGGAGAGTACTTAATAGCCTGTTCAGCAACTGATTTGACTATTTTTGCGTTTGTTCCTATCAGGTCATCTCTACTCATACCGGGTTTGCGAGGTACACCGGCTGTAATAACAATAATATCAGAATTTGCTGTTGCAGAGTAATCGTTTGTTACACCTTTTACTCTGCTGTGAAAACCCCAAATTGAAGAGCTTTCCCACATATCTAACGCCTTTCCTTCAGACAGGCCTTCTTTGATATCAATTAATATTACTTCCTCTGCTAAGTTTCTGATAGCGACATTGTTAGCAACAGTTGCTCCTACATTGCCAGCTCCTACAATAGTGATTTTTTTGACCATTTTTTTATGTTTTTGAGTTTATTGGCTTCATAAATTTAGCGATTTTATATTAAACTATAAACTTTTGTTTTGTAAAACATGTTTTGCTTAAGTCTTTGATTATTAAAAAATCGTCTGAAATACGCACTATTTTATTATTGCTTAATTCTTTTATCATCAATAATTTATTGATAATATGATGTACAAATAGTTACGAATTGTTTTAAAAATATTTGTTTCATTTTTAAGTTCACATTAAATTTAAAGAAAAACAACAAACTAAAAAATACCAGCCATGTTGCAGTTAAAGCAAAAATTATCAGAAAAAATTGATCAACATAGACCTCGTACAACCCGTCTTTTAAAAGAATTCGGCGAGGTTAAAGTTGATGAAGTAAAAATCCGCCAGGTAATCGGTGGAATGCGAGGCTTAAAATGCCTTGTTACTGATATCTCTTATCTTGATCCTTACGAAGGCATACGTTATAGAGGAATGACTTTACCTGAAGTCTTTGAAAAATTACCAAAACCAGAAGGCAAACAATATCCTTATGTAGAAGGCTTGTTCTATTTGTTACTTACTGGTGAAATTCCTACAAAAGACCAGGTATTAGAAATTGTCGAAGAATTCAAAAAACGCAGACAACTGCCTCAATATGTTATTGATGTGCTGAGAGCTATGCCTACCGACTCACATCCAATGGTTATGTTCTCTACTGCTGTGTTGGTCATGCAGCGTGAATCAAAATTTGCTAAGTTTTATCGCGAAGGATACAACAAATGGACTGCATGGGAGTATATGTTAGAAGATGCTATGAATCTTTTGCCTAAATTACCAACAATAGCTGCTTACATTTACAGAATGAAATACCGTTCTGATATTCACATTCCAGAAGACCCATCGCAAGATTTCGGTGGACATTTTGCTCACATGATGGGAATTCCTGAACCTTTCGACGATGTTGCCCGAATGTATTTCATTATTCATGCTGACCATGAAAGTGGAAATGTTTCTGCACATACTGGTCACTTAGTTGCATCTGCTTTGAGTGATCCTTACTATGCAATTAGTGCTATGTTAGACGGTTTAGCTGGTCCTTTGCACGGTTTGGCTAACCAGGAAGTTTTACGCTGGATTCAGGGAATGATGAAGAAATTTGGCGATAAATTACCTTCAGAAGATGACATGAAGCAGTACGTTTGGGATACCTTAAATGCTGGTCAGGTTATTCCTGGTTTTGGTCATGCTGTTTTGCGTAAAACCGACCCTCGTTACATGGTACAACGTGAATTCGCTCTCAAGCACTTAAAAGACGATTTGCTGTTCAAATATGTCGATATGCTGTTTAAGATCGTTCCGCCTATTTTGAAGGAACAAGGTAAAGCTAAAAATCCATGGCCAAACGTTGACGCTCATTCTGGTACTATTCTCTGGTATTATGGCGTACGTGAGTATGAATTTTACACTGTTATGTTTGGTATTGGCCGTTCTATCGGAGTTTTGTCGAATATTATCTGGGACCGTGCATTAGGTTATCCTATCGAACGACCAAAGTCTATTACAACTGATATGCTTGAAGAAATCGCAGGAATTAAATAATCATTTTTTAGCAGAAAATTACGCGTAAAATACGAAGGCTGCCCATCGGGCAGCCTTCGGTTTATTGGCTAACTCTCGAAAATTCGTTAGATTACAGACCATTTTTCAAAAAATCGGTTTTCATACACCTAAATTTAGTATTTGCTCTGAAAGCATTTTTTACGCGTAAGTTTAAATGTTATCAGACTAAAAATTCTGGTGTTAGACCATACGCGAGAAAAATACGAGATAACTATTTTACGCAAGTAAGTTGACAAGCATACACCTTAAATGTTCCTAAAATGCCCTCCGGTTCGTTAAACCCAAATTACTTCGATTTTTACAAAATCATGTTGCAATATCTTGTTCTTCAGTTGATTCGACGAGAGAAAGTGTGATGTCATACCAAAACTGCTATGTAAATAAAGCGTACTTTTTGAGCCGAAACCGATAAAATCGTAGAAGTATTCTTAAAATGTATCTTGATAAGAATCAGAGAATTTCGGTTTAAAATCGTCGAAGCGGGGCAAAATTAGTTTAAACGAAAAACTCTAAATAAACTGCAGCGGTAGTGATCAAGCAAGTTTTTACTGTAGCTTACGATTGCATAAAATCCTGTCGAATAATTTATTTTTTGCTTTTTTACTGCAATTAAGCAAACTCAAGAAAATTTCGTGGGATATGGGAATTGGATTGTTTTAACAGCTTAAAAATCAGGGTGGTAAGCGAAAAAAATAAAGTAGTGGAGCTGCCGGGAGTTGAACCCGGGTCCGGCCAGCCAGTCTGCCTGCCGTCTACACGCTTAGTCCCGGTTTAAAATCTCGATAACAGGTTACGCCCCGGGACCGGGCACCTGTTATCAAAGCCCCATCGGATACCTGGATGGCCTGGGGCGAGCCAACCAGGGGGCTGTTTTTAGATAACTCTCCATTAGCACGACGGGAAAACAGCCCGTGAAAAGCCGTCGTGCGGAGAGCTCGCTCCCTACCGCCTCCCGCGGTCAGGGCTATGGCCTATCCCATAATGGGATTAGGCAGCGAGTGCGTATGAAGTGTTGTTGGCACTTTATCGGTCGCAGCGGTGATTTACGGGGTTACGCTGCCTCCCCGGCGTGCAGGCAGACAAACTTGACTGCCGTCAAGTCCACGTCAGCCCCATGTTGTCAATGAGCTTCATTTGTGCATTTGCAAAGAAAAAAAAATTTCAGCACAATATCAATTTTTATAAATTTGTTTTTCAAATTATAAAAACTTAAAATCTAACTAAAATGGACAAATTAAAAATTGGATTGCTTAAAGAAACAAAAATCCCGCCAGATAGACGAGCTGCTTTAACTCCACGAACAGCCAAAATGCTGGTCGAGCAATTTGACAATGTGAAAGTTTGCATACAACCAAGCCAAATTAGAGCTTTTAAAGATTCAGAATACTCGCAGCTGGGTTTACCTTTACAAGACGATTTAAGTGAATGCGATTTATTGCTTGGCGTAAAAGAGGTTAAGATTGATACATTAATACCTGACAAAACTTATATGTTTTTCGCTCATGTTGCTAAAAAACAAGAACATAACAAGCCGCTTTTAAAGGCAATGATTGAAAAACGTATTACATTGATTGACTACGAGTACCTTACAGATAAAAACGGACGTCGTTTAGTTGCTTTTGGTTATTGGGCTGGTATAGTCGGCGCTTATAATGGCATACGCGCATGGGCAAAACGTTTTGAAAATTTAGACCTTAAGCCAGCACATGAATTTCACGATAAAAAAGAAATGTTCGAATATATTAAGCAAATACGCCTTACTAAGCCATTTAAAATTGTAATAACTGGTGGTGGCCGTGTGGCTTCGGGCGCACGCGAAACCCTTATGGCTTTTGGCATAAAGGAAGTTATACCCGAGGAATTTTTGATCGAAAAATTCGACAGTCCTGTTTTTACACGGCTCGATCCATGTCATTACGTACGTCATAAAGACGGTAAGGAGTTTGACCTATGGTATTTCTTTAAACATCCAGAAGAATTTGTCTCGACATTTAAGCCATATACAAAGGTTGCTGATATGTATATTGCAGCTCATTTTTGGGACCCACGATCACCTAAATTTTTCACAGCAGAAGATACCAAATCTCCTGATTTCAACATAAAGGTCGTGGCTGATATAAGTTGCGATTTAGATGGACCTGTAGGTACGACATTGCGAGCATCAACAATCGAAGAACCGTTTTACGATTTTGATCCAGAAACGGGCAGCGAAAAGCCAGCATTTAGCTCAGATAATCATATTACAGTAATGGCAGTGGACAATTTACCAGGTGAATTGCCCAGGGACGCCAGCGAGGCATTCAGTGAAGTTTTGGTGCAAAAGATTTTACCGTATATAATTTTAGGCGATGATAAAGACGGTGTTATTGAGCGGGCTACAATTTTGAAAAATGGTCGGTTAACAGAACGATTTAAATATTTAGAAGATTGGGTAAATAGTTGATTTGAAGGTTGTGAGAATATAAAAAGCCAGGTGCCTATGGCGCCTGGCTTTTGTTTTGATTTAGTAGCTGTTTTAGTAGTTTTCTTCGTAATAGTGTGATATATCGCTGATGGAGTCGAGGAATTCTTCGCGTTGTTCTTTTTTGGCAGTGAATGTTTGGTAAACTTCTTCTTTGATTTTTTCCATGAGTTCCCGGGAAATTTTTTCAGCTTCCTCTTGAGATTTGCCTTTGGCCATAAAGTTTTCTTTAAGGTCTAACTGCAAGTCGTCATAAACATCTTTAAGCAAATTGTTAAATTGTTCTTTGTCCCCTTTATCATGATATTCGATAAGTAGTTCGAACATTTTTTGAGTAAGTTTTTTCTTGCGGTATTTAGCTCGTTTGTATTCGTAATCTTTTCGTTCAATAGCTTTTTGTTTTTTTACCTGGTTTTTCATTTTGTTGAAAATAGTACTAAGTACTTTTTTAATGTCTTTGCCACTTTCTTCGAAGAAAAGGGTAGAGGACTGCATTTCGACAATTGCATCAATTTTCCAGCCAGAAGATTTCTTTTGGAATTTAAATTCAAATGTTACGTCTGTTGGGTAACGTTTAAATAGTTCGTTAAAATATTGGATTTTCTGATCAATGTACTGTTTTATTTGCTCCTGCTTTTTAGGATCAATAGTTTCGAAATTAACAAGGTGAAATTTAACCATGATTTTAGGGATTAAAAATTTTAACAAATTTACTATTTTTTACATAAAAATACACCTCCAGCGTAAGCTGGAGGTGTACGAGAATAGAGTTTTTGAAAAATATTATTCCATAGGATGAATAGCATCAACTGGGCAAACTTCAGCACAAGCACCACAGTCAGTGCAGAGATCTGGGTCGATTTTGTAAATATCGCCTTCGCTGATAGCGCCTACAGGGCATTCATCGATGCATGCTCCGCATGCTGTACAGTTTTCATCAATGTAG
>WFZV01000178.1 GCA_015489395.1 Bacteroidales bacterium | reverse complement strand
TTGTAGTTAACATCAAAGTAATTTATCACGTCTAAAGCCTTGAGTAAAAACTTGATAGGCGTATTTTTAACCTGCTGTTTGTAACGTTGCTTAATACTTTGTCCAACTTCGAGTAAATTTAAAGTTTTTGGTGTTCTGACCACAAGTAAATTTCGAAAATGCTCTGCAAGACCGTTGAGAAAATGCTGTGGGTCAAAGCCTTTTTGTAAAATTTCATCAAAAATTAGCAAATTGTCCTGGTAATTGCCTTTGAGAAAATTGTCAGTTAGTTTAAAATAATAATCGTAATCAAGTACGTTAAGGTGCTTAATAACAGCCTGATAAGTAAGCTTTCCCTGGGTAAATGACACCAATTGATCGAAAATTGATAAAGCATCACGCAAAGCTCCGTCTGCCTTTTGTGCAATAATATTCAAAGCATCGTCTTCTGCTTCGATATTTTCTTTTTCTGCGATTTTTTTGAGGTGGTTGACTATGTCTCCAATTTTTATTCGCTGAAAATCAAAGACCTGACAGCGAGACAGAATTGTCGGCAGAATCTTATGTTTTTCCGTTGTCGCCATTATGAAAATGGCGTGCTTAGGCGGTTCTTCTAAAGTTTTAAGAAAAGCATTAAAAGCTGCCTGTGAAAGCATGTGGACCTCGTCGATTATATAAACATTGTATTTGCCCATCTGCGGCGGGATGCGTACCTGTTCGATAAGTTTTCGGATATCTTCCACTGAATTGTTCGAAGCAGCGTCCAATTCGTGGATATTGAACGAACGTCCTTCGTTGAAAGCTATACAAGATGGACATTGATTACATGCTTCGCCCTCTGGCGTGGGATGCTCGCAATTAATCGTTTTTGCAAAAATTCTGGCACAAGTAGTTTTACCTACGCCACGCGGTCCAGCAAATAAGTAAGCATGCGCAAGCTTCCCGGTTTTGATAGCATTTCGCAAGGTCGTGGTCACTGCCTCCTGCCCAACTACATCGGAAAACCGCTGAGGTCTGTATTTTCGTGCTGATACAGTGTAATTTGACATAATAATCGAATTTTTTAAAGCTTAGAAAAAATATAACAAGCTAAAAATGCGTAAGTTATGCCCAAAATCATGATAATTTTTAACAAATCACTCGCTTGTTTGTAATGCCTAACTGTTTTAGCCCTAAAAATTTGAAATATAAACACTAAATTAGGCAAAATCAAAAATAAACTTAAATAAATTAATGACCAAATATGGTTTAAATATTTAACGAAAATCCAGATTAATCCTGCGATTAGTCCTAAATCCAATAAAATTAACAAAACTTTGGTCGCACTCTGTCCTAAAACTATTGGTAAAGTATTGGCGCCCACAGAAATATCGCCTTCAATATCCTGCAAATCCTTGGTTATTTCACGAAGTAAAGTAAAACCAAAAGCAAAAGCACTATAACCAAGCATCCACAATGTAATGACATTAAAATTTATCCCATACATCACAGCATCTTGATGATAACGAACCAATAACTGCGGAACATCATAAATCGCTATTAGCAAAGGAATTAGACTGACCAAAAAGGCTACAATCAAATTGCCAAGGAGAAAACTCTTTTTAAACGACGCAGAATAAAACCACAACAAACTGGCCGCTATAAAATAAATCAACGAAAATTTTGCATGACCAACTTTAATCGATAAATAAAGCCCAACTAAAAAACCTAAAACACTCAAAACCAAATACAAAGCCACTGCTGTATTGGCATTTATAGTGCTACCCACAGGATTAAACCTGCCATTGACCTGGTCTGCCTCTGTGTCGAAATAATAATTTATCACATAACCTCCAGCTGCTATCAAAACCACTGACAGCACCAGCAGGGCAAAATCAACGTCACTGAAAACAAAACTATAACCATTAACCTTTAAAATCGCTCCTGCTATGCAATAACGCAAAATGTAAAACGTGGCAATGATCATCAACAAATTTTGCCAGCGAAAAAGTTTTAAATAATTTTTCATACGCTTAAAATTTTAAACTTTAAAAAAAAATCAACAAATTACAATGACGGAATTAAACCGCTTCGCCACTGTTTAACAGCGTTCTTCCAGTAATCACGATAAAAAACATCCGGCACCAGATAATAATCATACGCAAATCTTACCCGAACTCTTTTAAACCTGAACTTTATATAAATACTGTTCTGCTCATCGTAATAATACCAGACCTCCTCATTATCCAAAAGATGAACGATTTGTGGCGCACCGAACATTATATAAATCATGCCACGGTCGGTGCGCCAACCTTCTTTAAAACTCGTAAAATACACATTAGCCAGAAAAACACGATTGTAATAAGCACGAATCAACTGCCGGGCCTGGTCCGGGTCAGGCGAAATCGACAACCAAAAACTATCAACTGCCAGCTTGGGACTTACAGCTCTCTCCAAACGATTAAACTCATTAATCGTTGTAATATAACGCAATGGCGCAATCATCTCCGATGCCCGCTTTATCAACGGAAAATCCTCATTGAAATAGCAGACATATTTGCCATTTACATCATACCGCGAAATACTAAACAAATAAATTCCTCGCTGACTAAAACTAATCACGCTATCTGTAGCTACTTTAAACACTGTATCTGCGAAAAATCTTTTTAATCTTTTACCTAAGAAATATGGCGGATTGGGTATCGTCGTATCAAGCTTGAAATGAAAAGCATAAACCGTATCTGCACCCGAATTATGATCAATTAAATATTGATATTCTGCAAAAACCGACTTTCCAAAAACAGGCTTTAAATCATCAGCATATCGCAGCAAAAAATCCAGGTCTGTATTATGCGAACGGTTATCCACCCAGATAAACGAAACATTGGCTTTACGAGCATATAAATCTTTAACAAAAATATTTATCAAATACGTACTGTCTTCAGGGACTTTAAGCCGCACAGGAAAAATTAAATTCTTCTGATTCTTATTGAACCTAATCACAAAAATCTTCGATAAAGTATCCAATGGCTGGCGCTCAAGCATTGACGGCGTAAGCTTAAAATTAAAATATAGCTTGGCCTGCTTTTGTCCATTAATCGTACGAAACTCCAACTGTGGCAAATAAATATACGTATAAACCGTTATGGTCGAATCGTTTTCTTTATAACCAACAAAACGAGGGAAAATTGTTGTTGCACTGGGATTATAAAGATTTGCAAAATTTAGCAGATTCTGACCGGGTTGCGGCTGGGACGACTGTATATAACACTGCGAAAAAACTATCAAAATGCTTAATAAAAGGCTAAAACCCACTAATTTGTTATGTTTCATGAGATTTAACTAAACTTTTTGAACAAATTTAATCATTTTTAGATATTAATTTGTAAATTTGTGGTTAGTCGAAAAATAAAACCTGTGAAATGAAAGTCAAAGGCGTCGGTGTTAAAGCGATTCCTGAGTTTATCAAAAAGTATCATGAATACCTTTACGAAACCTGGCTGGACAATCTACCGGAAAAAAGTCGCGAAATTTATTCAAATCCCATTTTCGCAACGCAATTGTACGACATCTACGATAGCTACACTGTACCGACGCAAGTTTTAGCAGATTTGCTTGTTGTTCAGCCTGAAGATTTAGCCAAAGAAATTGGAAGATATGCTGCAGAAGTAGCATTAAAAGGAGTTTACAGTATTTTTATCAAAATTCTTCATCTGAAAAACGTGGTAAATAGAGTACCACGCATTTTTAAATCTTATTACGAACCTGCACATGTCGAAATCCTTCACTACATACCAGGCGAAATAAAAATAAAATTTGGTTACACTGCAGAAAACGAAAATTTACTATATTACCGCAACGTAGGCTGGATAGAAGAATTTTTAGTACGAGGATATCATCCGAGAAAATTAGACATTAACCTGGAAATAAACAAAGACTCTGAAAACGAACAAAATTATTTCGCTGTGTTTAACATAAAATGGCAACTCTAAAATGCGCATAAAAGGCACGGCAGTACGAACACTGCCAAAATACATTCTTCTAAAATATCCTGAACTCTACGAACAATGGTTGGACAACCTGCCCGAACAGAGTAAAAATATTTTTCTGGACAAAATTTACCCTTCGCACTTTTACGATTTATCTTCTGCTGCCGTTGACCCCATAAAAGTTTTTGCTAAATTAATCAATCAATCACCTGAGGATTTAGCTTTCGAAATAGGCAAATTTAGCGCCGAAGATGCCTTCAAAGGAGTCTATAAAATATTCGCTTCAATTACTTCTGCCAGCTTTTACATCAGAAAAGCTAAAACAATTTTCGCAACATATTACGATGACGTTATTGTAGATGTCAATGCTCCTTCAAATCGCAATATAGAGCTAAACATTGGCAAAGTTAACGAACAGGATAAAATTATTTACCAGCGTATAGCTGGTTGGATTTACATGCTGGTAATTGTTACTCAACGAGTTGAACCAGAAATAGATTATAAATACTTAGCTAACAACGACGGCACAATTTCCTTTAAATTGCATGTAAAATGGTAATTTATAAAAACCGATGGGCTGTTCGAGAATTCAAAACCTCTGATTTCGAGCAGGTTAAAAACGTTTGGACTCAGACAGGATTAGCCCGTCCAGAACGCGCTGACTCACTACAAACTGTACTCAATACCATCGCACACGGCGGTACTCTCTTTGTCTTAGAAGACCTGGAGAAAAATCTAATTGTTGGTACTTCCTGGATAACCAATGACGGACGACGCCTACATCTGCAATATTTTGGTATCCTTCCAGAATATCAAGGACAAAAACTATCGCACTATTTAATGGCAGAAAGCCTTAAATTCGCTCAAAAACTTGGTTTGCAGATAAAACTTGAGGTTCATCAGACCAATTTAAAGGCTATTAATCTTTACAAAAAGTGGGGATTTAAATGCCTTGACGGATACGACATTTATATTTTGCGGGATATAAAAAACATTGATTTTAGTTTAATCGACTGATTCACGGCCTTTATTAGTTTCACTGGCTAAAATCCTGTCTTTCTTATGATTTTTGCTGTTACCATTCTCCTGTAAAATCCATTTCAGATTCTCAGGCAAAGTCAATATCGAAGCAATTAAATTGCGTTCTGAAATCAATACATCGAAAAAGTCAATCCTCGGAATAATTAGTAATGTTGCGTTCTTCTTGACCTCCAGAATATTCGCAAACTCGTCAAGATTAAGTCCCTTAATTATCATGCTACCAGAAAAGTAATATTTGTCCTGAAAAGCCAGAACCCCAGAATTTAGAATAATCACAATGTCAGTATTGTACTGATTGTAATCCAGCTCCTGTCCTTTGTTAAGTTCGACAACTTCCACCAGTTTTGCCAATTTAATCAAGTGACTTTCGTATACATTGAGGAACAACTGATGACGTTTAAGAAGTTTTATTTTGTCCTGAATTAAATATCCGTTATGTGCTAAAATCTTCATTAGCTTCTGTTTCTGTGGCGACATATTCGACAGATAATCAAAGCATTTAATCGGGTTTTCGTCAAAAATTATCTTCGCTGCTGTTGAATAAACTATTTCTTCGCTGTGATAGAGCGCTGCGAAAATTTCGTCAGGTATTTCGCTTTTGCGTATGTATTCTAAGATGTGTTGAATGTTATCACGTGTCCAGACCTTAACGTCTGAAAAGTCATGAACAATAAGGCTTTTATGTTTAGTTTGACGTTTTATTGTACGGCCTAAAACTTCAATAGCTTTAGCAACCGTCCATGGATCGATTTTGTTATAATCGCGTAAAATAATGTCTTTAAGTCGCTCTTCTAAATCCATGCGTTTTTGTGGGAATATCTTGCTGAAACGCTTAATTTTTTGGGCAGGTGCAATATCCTCAAACAGTGGTGCTATTAGCTTTTTTATATCGCTATCGAAGAAATTATCAATAATCTCAAGTGCAAAGATGATTTCCTTACCTGCGATGTTCTTCTGGATTAAAGTGATGATACGAGGTTCGTAAAGAAAACTTAGCAACAAAAACAAAGTATCCAGATTTAACTCTTTCTCGTATTCAAGAGCCTGGAACAGCCGCATTGTGCCTTTTTTGTCATAAACATCCTCTATTGCACTGTAAATCCAGACAATATTTTCGATTGTTTCCTCTAATTTTTTGCGGATTATTGGCTTTGTTTGCTCATCTGCCTGAAACTTGCAGAAATAAAGACCCCATATAACAGCCAATTGTACCTCGCGATCTGGATAGTTGATGTATTTAATTAGTATTTTCTTGGCTTCTTTGGTTCCAATTTTTGCTAAAATTTCAATTGATTTAAGCAATATCTCTGTGTCTGCCTGATTCTCAAAATACTCTTCAAGAAACGGCAAAATAATACCGCCAAGCTCAATCATTGCATTACCCGCAATGTGACGATATTCTCTAATTTTTAGAAAATCTGAAAGTTGACGCAAAATTATGTCTGTCTTATTGACGTGTGCAACGTTAATAGCCGCAATTTTTACCAGTTTATTTTTATCGTTTAAAAGCTTAAGCAATTGTTCGTCAGTCGGTTTATAAAGCCGCTTGTGAATGTATTTTATAAGCTTCAAACGGTCCTGGTACGATGCGGAATTGAGCAATTGCTCGGCTTGTTCAAAACTTAATTCTTCCTCTATATCAGAAAAATCCAAATTTGATAAAGCTTTTTGCGCAATGATTCGAACATCATCAGACAATTGTCTTTGCAAAAGATTTTCGATAATCTTTGATAATCGCTTTCGCCAGGTAGGCTCTACGTACTTTAAAACTACCTTGTAAAGCTTTTGATTATCTGTTCTTTTTAAAATAATCGAAGCATAAGGCTCAATAATCTTGGGATTTGTTTCAGACAAAATCGTTGCACTAAATTCAACAACATGCGGATACTCAGCCTTTAGCCGCTTTTTCAAAATCTCGCTTCCATACTGGTACTTATCTGTATCACGACGCTTGTCTTTACTGATTTTTGCCAGAATTTCACGAATCTTTTGTTTATAAGACCTATACAAATTTATCGCGACATAAACCCACAATAGCAAAATAGGCAAGAAAAACAACGGATAATACTGCAGCTGAAATCCTCGCT
>WFZV01000177.1 GCA_015489395.1 Bacteroidales bacterium | reverse complement strand
ATTTTCATGAGTATCGTAGTGGCTTTGTTCCTTGGAATGACTGTAAGTGCAGAGGAGATTTTCAGAGACCGTAAGATTTTGAAGCGAGAGCAGTTTTTGAATTTAAGCCGTGGTAGTTATTTAATGGCTAAGATTACGATTTTGACCTTGATTTCAGCAATTCAGGCATTTGAATACGTAATTATCGGAAATTCGATTTTAGGTGTGCGAGGAATGTATTTTATTTACTGGTTTGCGTTGTTTTCGACTTTTGTTTTTGCAAATATGTTAGGTTTAAATATTTCGTCGGCTTTCAATTCGGCTGTTACAATTTACGTAATGATACCTTTATTGCTGATTCCACAGATGGTTTTAGGCGGAGCAATGTTTAGTTTTAGTAAATTAAATCATAAAATTTCTACTATAGGCAAAGTTCCGTTGGTTGCTGAGACTATGGCTTCCCGTTGGGCGTACGAAGCATTAATGGTTTATCAATATAAAAATAACAAATTCGAAAGAATATTTTTCAACCTTGATAAAGCAATAAGTGATGCAAATTACAAGCAAGTTCACTGGATTCCCGCCCTTAAAGACCATTTAAACGATGCATTAGATGCCTGGGAAGACTTGCAGGACGACCCTGAGGCAAATGTCGATTCGTTGAAGCAAGCTATAAAAGACGATTTGTTGCTTTTGTATAACGAAATAAAAGAAGAATTACGTAAGAATAAACACGTGACATTTAATGAGTTAGATAAGTTAAATTTACAAGATTTTGATGATGATGTCTATCAGAAAACCATGGATTATTTAGACAAGCTTTATAGTTATTATGGTCAAATCTTTTTTACTAACGATAGTAAGAAAGAAGCTATTAAAGCTTACATGGCTAAAAAAGATCCAGGACTATACATTCGCTTGCGAAATAACTATATGAATGAGCGTTTGCAGGATATCGTCACAAATGCTTATGAGAAATACAAAATACTTGAGTATAAACATCGATTAATTCGTCAGGCTGAGCCGATTTACCAGGACCCTGACGATAGTCATTGGTTCGGATTTAGGGCGCATTTTTACGCCTATCGCAAATATTTTATGGGACATTATTTTGATACGTATTGGTTTGATATAGCAGTAATCTGGGTAATGAGCATACTTTTGTATCCGCCTTTGTATTATGAGCATTTTAGAAAATTTGTTGAATGGTTAGGGAAAATTAATTTAGGCCGTCTTTTCAAAAAGCTGAGTTTTTCGTCGTCATCCGAAGGTAAAAGTAAAGCAGAATCGAATTGATTAAGGTTTTGTTTTTTTGCTAAATAACATTTAGATTTGCAATAATAAAACATGGTGCAATGCAAAAATTTTTAAAATATACTTTTTGGACTTTAGTAATAATTTTCGTTTTAAGCATTATAGGTTGTAATGGCTGTCAAAAGCAAAATGACACTATAAATATTCCGCAAAATATTTCATATCAGGAAGATACAGAAATTTACGTCGCAAATAAGGCAGTAGTTGATAAAATCGTTAATAGTTTTCCATCGCCAGTAGAAGTTGCAGCTATTATCAAAGATTTAGACGTACCTTTTTCGAAAAAATATCTTGTTTCGCCGGATATTATTGAAAATTATGATACAAATGTAAAAAAAGCTCTGGGATTAGGCGTTTTAAGTGCTGACTTGGGTTATTTAAACGTTTATGAACGAACAACCCTAATTATACAATATTTAAGTTCAATAAAGCGTTTGGCTGATGATCTTCGGATTGGACAATTCTTTGATTTTCAGTCATTGAAAAGACTCGCAACGAGCAATGACAATTTGGATTCGTTGATATTTCTTTCGCTCAACAGCTTTATGCAGATGAACCAGTATTTACAACAAAATGCCAGAGGTAATTTGAGCCTTTTAATGATTACCGGGGTTTGGATCGAAAGTCTTTATTTGATGACCCAGGTTTATAAAGATAGACCAGATGACAAGTTAAAGGAATTAATTGGAGACCAAAAGACTTTGTTTACAATACTTTATCAAGGATTAAAACTTTATAAAGGCGACGAATATTTTGACAAGATACTTCATGAATTTCAGAAATTAGACAAAATTTATAGCCAGATAACTATAACTTACGAAAAAGTTAAACCTGAGAAAAATTTACAAAAGAACGATTCAATACCAGTTTATCAGCAGGAAGAAACCAGTGTAATACACATGAGCGATCAACAACTTAAAGATTTAATCAATATAACCGAACAAGTCAGAAATAAATTAATAAATCTATAAAATGAAAAGAATAGTTTTTATAACAACATTATTAGCTGGGTTAATTTTCATGTTTACGCCACAAAAGGCTAATGCCCAGTGCAAACAACAAATGGTTTATGCTTGTGCCACTAAAGGAAAAAGTATTTACCTGCGCGATTTTAATACAAAATTAAGGTCAAATAGACCGCACGAAAGTAGTGCGCGTTGGACTATAGTTCTTAACAAAGATGCCCACTATAGATTTACGCTTTGTACTATGGATGGCTATGAAGATAAGGTGATTATGACTTTATACGATAGCCAGCACCCAGAAAAAACAAATCCATACGGTTCTACATACGATCCTAAAACAGGCAAATTTACAGATTCTTTCGATTTTATATGTCGAAAATCCGGTATGTATTACGTTTCGATACGATTGCGTGAGGGTGTTAGGGTACGAAAAACTTGTGCAGTAGGCATTCTTTCATTCGTCGGAAGTACGTACTAAATTTTTGTACAAAGTAGCTAACCTGAGCGACCGGTTAAATATTTAGTTTCGTTTTTACGTGACCACAAAAGTGAGAATTCGAGCAATATTTAGTTACCAGTGACTTTTGCGTTTTAGCTTCTTTCTGTGAAAATCATGCGGATTTAAACGAGAAAATCGCTTTTATACGTTTAAAAATCAAGGCGAAGAAAAAAATAGGCGGCGGGCATGCCCGCCGCCTATTTTTTCGTAAATATCTGGCATTTGTGCGATTTGGTTGATTAATAAGGCTAATGTTTTACAAGTTTAAATGTCGATTGTCCGTTTTTGCTGCGAATAATTACGATGTATGTCCCAGCCTGGAGACTGGTGAGATCTAAAGTAGTTTTGAAGCCCTGTACTGTCTTATGTAACAGTGTTTTGCCATTGAGACTGGTAATTGTGATTTCTTTTAAAGGGATTTTGGCTTCCACAGTCAGCTGATTTGACGCTGGTATTGGATAAATTTTAATGTAGTCAAAAACATCGTGCGTTAGAGTGCTGGCAGGTAAAAGAATGATATTTACAGTCGTATCAGTATCCACATCAATAGTTCCTGAAATTGTCTGGTAGCCCTGTTTTTCTACAGTGTAATTGTATTCTCCGTAAGGACGTTGAAATACTGCAATTCCGTTGGTATCGGTTAAAATAGTTTGAGTGTCAACTTTTACCGAGGCTTGAGCGATAGGATTAGAGCTATCTGTAACAACAAATGTAATAGTGTAGTTTGGATTAATAAGGTGGTATGTTTCGCTCGAAAGGATAAGGTCTGGATAGTTGGGATTTGAGATTTCACAGTAATAATCGCCAGTATCAGTTCGAGGTACTGTAATGGAAGAGGTATTGTAGCCTTGCATTGGTTGATTGTTGAAGTACCAGGTATATTGATTGTTTTGACCATCGACCTGAACACTTATGATAACATTTGGTCCATTGAAAGTGGCAGAAATTAGAACATTAGCTTGTGGGCTGTAGGAATATGCAGTTAGATTTGACCAATCGACATTCATTGTATCGAGGTCTCCGAAGTCCAGCTTGTTGTGATCAACAAATAGTGTTGTCAGGTTATTGAGTCCGGATAAATCTGCGCTGTTTCCTGTAAGCTGGTTGTAATTAAGGTATAGAGAATTTAAATTAGAAAGATTCGAAATAGAGGCAGGTATGCTGCCTGTGAGATTATTGGCGTTTAGTGATAAGTATTGGAGTTTTGAGAGGTTTCCAATAGATTGAGGAATAGAGCCTGAGAGATGATTGCTGTAAAGAAGCAGCATTTGTAAACTGTCTATATTGCCGATTTGTTCTGGGATTTGGCCGGTGAGCTGGTTGTTGAACAGAAAGATTTTTTTCAGGTTGTGTAAATAGCAGATACTGTCGGGTATTGGACCAGAAAGCTGGTTTTGGTTCAAATATAGATATTGTAAGTAAGAAAGATTACCGATACTTTGGGGAATATTCCCGGTGAGCTGGTTGTTAGATAAAGATAGGAAATGCAGATAGGTTAGGTTGCCTATAGTTGCAGGGATTGATCCAGATAGCTGGTTGTTTTGTAAAGAGAGATAAACTAAGTGTGTGAGATTACCAATTTCGTCGGGAATTGGGCCATATAATTGGTTTGATGAGAGATTAAGCAGGTAAAGATTGGTTAGATTGCCAATGAGGTTTGAGATTGGGCTACTTAGGTTGTTATTGCTCAAATTAAGATAGTTTAGAGCAGTAAGGTCGAATAATTTTTTAGGAATTGAGCCAGATAATTGATTGTCGTAGAGAAAAAGTGTTAAAAGTGATCTTAAGTTTCCGATAGATGAAGGGATTGTGTCAGAGAGATTGTTTTGGCTAAGATTTAGATTTAGCAATAAAGTCAGATTACCTATTTCGTAAGGTATGTATCCAGAAAGGTTGTTATTGTGTAAATCAATGCCAGTAACACGTCCCTGGTTGTTGATAGTAATTCCATACCATTGGTACACAGGACCAGAGAGCCAGTTTGAGTTGTTTGTCCAGGAGCTACCGTTGGTAGCATTGTAAAGGGCAACTAAAGCCAGCGAATCTTGAGTGTCGCAGGGAACAGCTGGATTTTTTTGCGCGAAAGAAGATAATGTAAGAATTGCAGCAAGAAAGAAAGAGATTAGCCTTTTCATAATTTGGTGGTTTATAGTTTTTTAGGATAAGAACAAGATATGTAATTTTAGAAAAAATGTCAATAATTTTGTTAAACAGAGTTGTTGTTCTATAGGAATTTTGATGATTTTATGTAATTGAGTCTGTAAGCAGGTTCAGAAAAGTTTGTTTTATACAGATTAGCTGATTTTTATTGATTTTAATGTTATTATGAAGAAAAAGGAATAATCGAAAGAAGCTTGTTTTATAGTAAAAAGCCTCGAGTTTAGTACTCCAAACTCGAGGCATAGAATTTATGAAGAAAGTAATGGCTATTAGAACTTTGTTATTTTAGTTGTAATTAGACCATTTTGCGTGAAAATTCTTAGCAAGTAAATGTCTGGTTTAAGTTCAGAAATGTCGATAATTGTTTTTGTTTTATTGATTTTAAGAGATTTAATTTTTTTGCCTGTAATATCATAAATGATTATTTGTTTTATCGTTGAGTTAGATTTTATGGTTAGTTTTTGTGATGTAGGATTAGGATAAATTTGTACTGATTTATTGATGTTGTAGAGTGAGGTCGATAATTGTGTTAGACTTATTGGAACATCAACATTTGCGTTGTTTACGGTGACAGTACCGGTTGCTTGATTGTAGCCGTTTTTATAAACTCGATAATTATAAGAGCCGTTAGGGACAGAGAACTGAGCTTTTCCATCGGTGCCAGTTTGAGTACTATCCTGACCTAATACTACCCAGGCCCCTGGCAATGGATTAGAGTTTTGGTCAGTAACGGTAAATGTAACAGTATAGTTTTGAGGAGGTAACTGGGTTAGATGTATTGCTACATCAACATTTGCGTTGTTTACGGTGACAGTACCGGTTGCTTGATTGTAGCCGTTTTTATAAACTCGATAATTATAAGAGCCGTTAGGGACAGAGAAT
>WFZV01000176.1 GCA_015489395.1 Bacteroidales bacterium | reverse complement strand
ATCAACAAAATTAACAAGGCTATAGCAGAATTCGAGCAAAAACAAAGCCGCCAGCCTACCGTGGAGGAATTAGCGGCTTTAACTGACTTACCTGTCGAAAAAATTTTGCAGTCAAAAACTGTCTCTGGTAGGCAAAAATCCCTTGACGCTCCGCTGGTCGAAGGCGAGGATAGCGAACTAAAAGACGTTATCGCTAATCCAGATGCTCCACGTGCAGACGAAAACCTTTTGCGTGAGTCACTTAAAATAGAAATCGAACGAGCTTTGTCTACTCTTACAAAACGAGAAGCAGACGTTATACGGTTTTTCTTTGGAATTAACGCACCAGAAATGACTCTGGACGAAATCGCTAACCGATTCGGGCTTACTCGCGAACGCGTCCGCCAGATCAAGGAAAAAGCCCTTAAAAGATTGAGACACGGCGCCCGTAGCGAAATTTTACGTAAATACTTAGGCTAAGTGAAAAAATTTTTTTCACTTAGCCATTTTTTTCGCTTATGATGGTTGAAATGTGACAGAATAATCAATTTTTGATAAGTCCGGCAAATAATTTGTGGCATATTCAGCACAAAAATCCCAAGATTTACAAAGTTTCAAAGCTGGCGGTTTATAAATTCGCTTGATGCCAAAGACTATACGATAATTTGTTTGCTTTCTTTATGCCTAAGATTTACGCACTCAAGTATTTTGCTCTTTAGCCATTAAAAACAATAAAAACGAGTACAAAATAGGCGCAAAAGCTACAACCAAAACGTTTATGAACGAGACAGTTGCGTAAAGTTTGGTAGATTTAACCATCAAAGACAGAATAATCATCAAAAATCCATCGATTGTCCATAGCCAGCCTGTAAATCTGTGAGTTAGCCGCCAGTTACGTTCAGATTCTAAAGTCCAGGGCGTACGTACGCCGATGAAATAATTAGGTTTAATCGACGGCATATAGTTTCCCAGCACAATTAGCAGTAAAGCGACCAGAATCCATATAAATTTCGACGATACAATATGCTGGTTTTTAGCACTTATAATAATAAAAATCGACAGACCAGACATAAAGGCTATCAATACAAATTTTAATGCATAAAATTTGTTTCCCATTTGCAAAATGCGTTTTTTAGGGTCAACCAGCGGCACCAGCACGATAATTAAATACACTCCAACGGTCATTGATAAAAGCAAATAAATGAAATTAGCTTTGTTCATCCAGTTGTCAGGCTGGCCGTGAATATTAAAATGAACCGGAATTTGCTGAGGTAATTGGTTGTAAATCAGCATGAAATATGCGATGGGTATGGCCATTAGCAGCCAGATAATGCTTTCGGCAAGTATTTTTTTAGTCTTGTTGGGTTTCATTGTCAGTCGGTTTTGAGGTTTTAAGCTCGATAAAGAAATTAATTATTTCGTCGATTATTGTGGTATTGAGCGAATAGATGATAAATTGCCCTTTTTTGGTGGCACTGACCAAGTCGGCGTTTTTAAGTATTTCTAAATGGTGTGAGATGCTTGGCTTGGACATATTAAAATGCTGTGCTATTTCGCCAGCGGACATGTCTTTATCTCGAAGAAGTTTAAGTATTTGACGGCGCGTGGGGTCTTTTAAAGCTTTAAATATTTTGTTCATTTTCAGTTGTTTATGAAGTTTGCAATTTCATCAATAAGGCGGCCGACGATTTTGACATTTTTTTTCAGGTAATATGAAAGATTGACGATTAAGTCTTTGCTTTGGACTTCTGTCATAATATGGTTCATGTTTTCGATGATTACCAGTTTTGCGTTAGGATTAGCAGAAGCTAAAAGTTTTGCGTCGATAATACTCATGTGCAGGTCTGCAGTACCCTGGATAATCAGAATTGGTATGTTTAATTTGGCAATTTCTTGTGTAGGTTGATATTTTAAGCATGATAAAAAATAAGTTTGTTTATCGGGACTGATGAATTTTCGTAAACCAATAGGCACATCCTGGACAATTTGGCCTTTTTTGAGTTTTTCTAAGATTTTTAAGTATTCTTTGTGCAAAAATTTTGAGTGGATAAACATTTGACCAGCAAGTACCTGGTCGAATGGCCTTCCGCATCCAGCAATGGAGATAAGTTTATCGACTTGAGTCTTTTGAGCTGCAATTGAGGCGACCAGAGAGCCTTCGCTGTGTCCGATGAGGATTATTTGGGAAAAGGTTTTAAGTTGTCGTACAGTTTTTATCCATAGCAGCAAATCGTTGATATTGATGTCAATTGAGGCCTTGGGTTTATTTTTGAGGTTGCTGTAATATTTTTCTGCATAGCGTTTAGCATAACGCAGGGAAGCAATATTGTATTTAGATAGACTTTGTGCGATAGATTTATAAGTATTGATTTCGCTTTTTGTATTGTTTCCATTTTCGTCGATATTGCCGAAACCAGGTACAATAATAGCAACAGGTGGTTTTTCGATGTGTTCGGGAATTGTTAGGATTCCGTATAATGGGATGTTGTCTGGTGCTGTTATTTGTATGTTTTTCTCGATAGCCATGTAGCTGGTTAATAAAAATTTATCGCAAAGAGATAAGGTGTTTGATTTATTGGTTGATAAAACTAACGATATCTGCTACAAATTTATGCATAATTGGCAAGTCGGGTTTGGTGTAAGTAATCAGGTTTTTGATACGATTTTTAGGTGCTTTACGAAAAATATGGTTCATGTTCTGGATGATATCTAATTTAGCATTGGGATTAGCCTGTGCCAGTAGTTTAGCGTCTAAAGTACTGACTTGTAAGTCGGTGGTACCCTGAATTATAAGAATTGGTATTTTGAGTTTAGCAATTTCTTTAGCAGGGTCGTATTTCATCCATGAAATAAGGTAAGGCTGCACACTCGGTCGGAATAGTGCATAAAGCACGCGTGGTACGTTTTTTACTTGTTTGCCTTGTTTTAAGGAGTCAATGATTGGTAAGGCTTTTTCGCGTATACTTTTGGGTTGTGATTGCAGTTGTTCTTTTAGTACTTGGTCAATGGGGCGCCCAGCGCCAGCCACAGATATAAATTTATCGATTTTTTGATTTTCAGCAGCCAATATGCCAATCAGTGAGCCTTCGCTATGTCCTAAAACAATGATTTTGCTAAAGTGTTTTTGATTTTTTAGCCATTGCAGCCATGTTTCAGCGTCTTTAACGTATGTTTCGATAGTTAATTTTGACTCGTCGAGGTTGGGAACCTGGCTTTTGCCAATACCGCGTTTATCGTAGCGTAGCGATGCAATGTCGTGTTTTGCCAGAGAGTCTGATAGGATTTGGTAAATGTTCATCTTCATTTTTGGGCTGTTGCCGTTACGGTCAATAGGTCCTGAACCCGGGATTATGAGTACGACAGGAGGATTGGATACTTTTTTGGGGAGTGTAAGAGTGCCATAAAGTTTTATCCCGTCCAGAGTTTTTACGTTAACTTCTGCCTGGGTGGCATAGTCGTTTTTATTCTGTTCGCTGGTTTTGTAGGAAGTTTTGCAGCCTATAAAGATTAATGTAATGGTCGTAAATAGGATTAAAAGACGTTTCATTTTTCGTGTGTTTAAATATTTAAACAAATATCTAAATATTTAAATGTTTTGTCAAGAGAAAGTGGTAATTTTTTTCAAAAAGGGTTAAATTTGTGTCACTAAAATTAAAAATAAATCGCTGAGTATGCAGCAATTGCCTGATGTTGAAGGGGTTTTAAAGCAGCACTTACCGTTTGTTTACAAGCATTTACCTCAGTGGTTTATCAGTTATTTACGACATCTGGTTCGTGAGGAGGATTTAAAGCAACTACTGCTTAAGTTTAAGGATTTTCACGGAATGGAGTTTGTCAACAGGGTTTTGGAAGATTTTAAAATACAGGTTAATTACGTGATGACCAATATGTTTAGTGGACGGAGATTTATTTTTGTAGCAAACCATCCTGTTGGCAGTTTCGATGGTCTGGCTTTGCTGTCGGTAATCAATAGGCTATTTGGCGATGTTAAGATAGTGTTAAATGAGATGTTGCTGTATTTAAACAGCTTAGCGTCTTTAGCAGTACCTGTGAATGTTTATGGAAATTTGAAAAAGCATCAATTGGAGGCATTAAACAGGGCATTTGAAGGTGATAAGCATATAATAATTTTTCCAGCAGGGACGGTTTCTTTGTTTATAAAAGGCCGTGTACAAGACCGACCATGGCGAAAGACTTTTATCCGTAAAGCTATTGAATTTGAGCGAGATATAGTGCCTGTTTTTGTTGATGCTTTTAATAGCAAGTTGTATTATATCGTGGGGACGTTGAGGCAGTTGTTAAAGCTTAAGGTTAATGTTGAGATTTTCATGCTTCCACGTGAGATTTTCAGGTTTAAAAATCGAAAAATAAACTTAATTTTTGGACAACCAATATCATATAAAACTTTTACCAGCGACAAACCAATTGAATATTGGGTCAATTATGTTCGAGAACAATTAATGTCTTTGCGAAAGTATAAAAGATGGACAAAAGCAAGTCTTTTCCAGCCACACACTTATTTCGAACCAGCAGAAAGCCTGGTCGTGACGTGAAAAATTGGAAATCAAAGTTTAATGTACAGGGGATTTATGTGAAGTTTAAATGCCTTTTTTTGCAAAAAACAGCAGTCGGCATATTGCCAACGGCTTTGTAATTATTCTGGCTCAAGTAAATACTTTTGTTATTTTTGCTTAAAGATTATTTTTTTGACGAAAGTTGTTTTATTTAACTTGATTTTAACCACATACAAACCATCCAGATTATTAACCCTAATTTCATTAATTCCAGCTGACAATTGTTTTTTTACGATAGTTTTTCCAGACAAATCAAGTATTTGAAGCTCACCGTTGTGTGGCGCTTTAACTAAAAATTTACCATTTGAGGGATTTGGATAAACCTGGACTTGTTTTGCTACAGTCTGTACACCAGCAGAATGTGTGTAAGTTTTAAACGAATAAATTGGCGACCAATCACTTTGAGCAAATGAGCTTAAAGCCTGTATTTTCCAGTAATACGTTGTATTCTCTTGCAAATTATTGAGTACCAGTGAAGTATCTGTTACATTGTAGATTAAACTATCATTAAAATCCGGGTTATCTGCAAATTTTATTAAATAATTCAAAGCCGAACGAACCGGATGCCAGGTTAAAGCAACTGGAATTTCAACATCCTGCTCACCATCTGACGGATAAATTATTTGAGGATAAATCAACTTTGTGCTAAATGTCCAGACATTTGACCATGGCGAAAAACCGCTATCATTCTGGGCTTTAACCCGCCAATAATACTGGGTACCATAATCCATGTTGCATAAACTAACGAAATTTGAGGCTGTTGAACCACTGAAAGTTAGTGACGAAAAATCTGAGACTTGCGAAACTTGATAAACATAATTTGAAGCATTGCCTACAGTATCCCAGCTCAGATTAATCAATGTAAAATCTAAATTTGTGGCATTACTGTCGGGCGATATTAAATTAGGCTTATGTAACTGGTAAACAGTTGTAAAACTATAAATTTCAGACCAATCCGAAGTGTCCACTTGATTACGGCCACGTGTTTTCCAATAATATGTTGTGCCATAAAGCAGGTGATAAACGTTTATGCCCGTGTATTCCGATGAGTGTTTTAAATGGCGTAGTAACGGAGAATTAAACGAATCTGTCGTATCTAACAAATAATCGACAGTATCTACACCATTTACAAGATTTACCCAAAGTACAGTTTGGCTCGGAATATTGTATGCGCCATTCTCGGGTAAGTGAGGCGTTGCGCCAAACCGTGTAGTAGTAAATGACCATGTCTGTGTCCAGTCAGAAGTGTCGGCCTGGTTAAATCCACAAACCCTCCAGAAGTATCGTTGTCCGAATTTGAGGTTTTTGACGATAAGGCCGGAATAATCACTTGACAATTTTCTGACGTACAGTTGAGTGGAGTTAAATTCAGGCGTAGTATCGACTTGAAAGATGAATGTGTCCACGCCTTCGGTTTGGTTGTGTAGCCAGAGAGTAATTTTAACGGGCTGTGCAGTGTCCCCGTTATGCGGCGAATATAAATCAGCGGCGTAGCGTGTAGTAGTAAATGACCATGTCTGAGTCCAGTCTGAAGTGTCAGAATTACTTATTGCTCTGACTTTCCAATAATAAGTTTTGTTAAAGAATAGGTTTTTAACCAAAACGCTGTTGCTATTTACTACAAAATTTCGTAAAACTGGTGAATCGAAAGTGTTTACTGTATCCAAAAGAAATTGGTATGAACTGACATTGCTTTCATTGCTAACTTTGAGAATCGTCGAAACACTGATATTTGTTGAATTGTTGGCTGGCTGAAGCAGGGTAGGAGGATTAATGCTATAGCTCAGAATAAAGCATAGAGACATAAATAAAGAAAGTATAAATTGTTTCATTTTAGTGCTTTTTTCTTTATAAATTATATGAATACGGACAAAAAATCAATTCCAAAGCCAAAGTAATTAATTATTAAAAGCAAGAATTTAGTAATTAGGTTATTGAGGTGAATTCTGTAAATTATTTCATTCAAAATATTTTCGCAGCACTTCGACGTTGTGTTTAGAGATGTTGGAGCTATTTTCGTCATACATTGAGTCAATCAGAGCTTTGTAATGTTCGATGATTCGGTATCTCACTATTTTCAAGGTGGAGTTTAGCATTTTGTTTTGTTCGGTGAAAGGCTCAGGAGCTATTGCGAAAACTTTAGGCAGCCAGCGGCTCGGGAATTTGTTGCGCAGGGCTTTGTCTTTTTTGAATTCGAACATTGACTTTTCGATGTGGTAGATTAGTTCTTCCGGGGTTTTGATGTTGTTTTGTTTGATAAAGTTTTTGACGTAATCGTCGTTGAGAGTGACAATTGCTGTTGTGTATTTAGAATGGTCGTTATAAAGCATGATCTGGTAAATGAATGGCGATGATGATGCGATTGTTTCTTCGATTTCTTCAGGTGAGTATTTTTCTCCGTCTTGACTGATTAAAAGAGCTTTTTCGCGGCCTGTAACGACCAAAAATCCGTCGTTGTCCATGTAGCCCATGTCGCCAGTGTATAGCCAGCCGTCACGGATGGTTTTAGCTGTGGCTTGTGGGTTTTTGAAATAGCCTTTCATCACATTATCGCCTTTAATGATAATTTGTCCCTTTTGTCCGATAGGCAGTGGCTGGCCGTTATCGTCGATAATTTTTATTTCCATCATTGGCATTGGCTTTCCAGACGAACCGAACTTATGCTCAGATGGGGTATTTGCTGAGATAATCGGTGTTGCTTCGGTCAGTCCGTAACCCTGGTAAATAGGCATTCCGATTGAAGCAAAAAATCGTTGTTGTGTAATATCAAGGAGTGCGCCGCCACCAATGGCGTATTGGTAATTGCCAAAGCTTTGTCGTATTTTTTTGAAAATCAGCGCATCGGCGATGGAGTGTGGCAATGATAAAATCAGTCGCCAGAGGATAAATGGCCGTTGACGGTAACCGTCGCCGATTTTTTTGATACCGGCTTTTAAACCCAGGTTAAACAGCCATTTAACCAGACCGCTTTGTTTTTCGATGTTTTCGAGGATTTTTTTCATGAAGTTGCCAGAAAGAGCTGGTACTGTGAAGATTATGTCAGGTTGTACTTCTTGCAGGTTTATTGGTATATTTTTCAAAGCTTTCATGCTTCCGCCGCGGGCATCCAGAAAGTAAAGTGCATAAGGCAGTTTTAAAGCAGTGTAAATCCCGGCTGTGTGAGCGAAGGAATGATCGACAGGTAAGATTACCAGGGATTTACCGAATGTTGGCAGGTCGTTCTGGAAATGTGTAATTGCTTGATGGACATTGTGATAGTAGTTTTTGTGTGTTAGCATGATGCCCTTTGGGTCGCCTGTGGTTCCGGATGTGTACGAAATTGAGACAACGTCGTCTTCGTCGATTTGTGAGATGATTTGCTGGATTTGCTCAGAATATTTGTTGTAATTTTCTTTGCCTGAGTTAATTAGTTGGTCGTAGAAAAGCAGGTTTTCTGTTGGGATATTGTATTTTTCGATTAGTTGCTGGAAGTTCTGGTCAGGCTGGTCCAGGTAGATGATTTTGAAGTTTTTATCATTGAGTTTGTGGTAGATTTCAAGGATTTTGTTAAAGTTGTTTTTGGAAATGAAAATAGCAGAAGATTCAGAGTGGTTAAGTCTAAAAAGTAGTTCTTCGGGCAGGAGTTTTACGGACAAAGGCACAGATGTAATTCGTAATTTTAAAATGGCCAGTTCGGCAATGACCCAGGCAGTACGTCCTTCAGAGAGTATTGCGATTTTTTCAAGCGGTTTAAAACCGTTCTGCACAAGAGCAGCAGCAAGGTAATTTGTAAGTTGTTCGGTTTGTTCAAAATTTGTAGGAGTCCAGCCTTTATCTGTTTTTTCGTTTAAGTAGTTGAAATTCGGGTATTTTTCAACGGATTGTTTGAGTATATTAATTATTGTGCGTTTCATAACTCAGGATTTTTTAGTGTTAAAAAATTTTTCGTTTAAAATCTGGAGGTTGTATTTAGTAATTTGTTGTTTTGAAGTGTCTTTTGCCATTGTATCAATCAAATCTTTGTAGGCTTTGACGATATTATGACGTACCATTTTCATGGTTGAGTTTAGTTGTTTATTTTGTTCGCTAAAAGGTTCTGGAGCAATAGCAAAAGTAGCAGGTAACCAGCGGACTGGAAATTTATTTGCAAGGTTTTTATCTCGTTTAAAATTGGTCAGAGATTGTTGAATTACCTGTAGAAGCTGCTGTGCGTCATGGATTTTTGTCTGTTTAATGTAATTTTTAACATAATCTTCGTCCAGAACGATAATTGCTACGGTATAAGGAAAATGCTCGTTGTAAAGCATAATCTGGCTAATAAATGGCGAATAGCTTTTAATGGTTTCTTCGATTTCTTCGGGCGAGTATTTTTCTCCGTCTTGACTGATTAAAAGAGCTTTTTCGCGACCAACGACCACCAAAAATCCGTCCTGGTCTAAATATCCGAGGTCACCGGTATATAGCCAACCGTCTTTGATAGCCTGTGCTGTAGCTTTTGGGTTTTTGTAATAGCCTTTCATAACGCACGGACCGCTGACGACTATCTCGCCTTTTTCGTTTGGACCCAGTTCCTGACCATCCCGAATGATTTTAACTTTAACGCTTGGCAAAGGTCGTCCGGTAGTACCCATTTTCCACATGTAAGGCGTGTTTGTGGAGATAATGGGCGAGTTTTCCGACAATCCATAGCCCTGGTAAACAGGTATTCCCAGAGCAGCGAAAAATTGTTGTTGGTACAGGTCTAAGTATGCACCGCCGCTAATTGTGAATCTGAAATTACCTAAAGATTTTCGTATTTTCTTAAAAATCAAAGCATCTGCAATTCCATGGGGCAGCGAGTAAATTAGACGCAGTAGTGCATTAGGCCGTGTCCAGGCATTGCCATTTTTCTTAATTCCTGCTTTAATGCCAAAGTTAAACAGCCATCTAATGACAGGGTTTTGTTTGCGGATGCTATCCAGAATTTTATTCATAAAATTGCCGGTAAGTGCTGGTACGGTAAGCAGGAAATATGGCTGTACTTCTTTGAGATTGAGCGGGATGTTTCGCAGGGCGTTCATAGCGCCGCCACGTGAATCGAGGAAGTATAGCGATAGGGGAATCATTATCGAAGTATAGACTTGCGCTGTATGAGCGAAAGAGTGGTCAATTGGCAGGATAGCCAGCGTACGGCTAAATTGTGGTAAGTCTTTGAAATGTTCGTAAGCTTCTTTGGTGTTGTACCAGAAGTTTTTGTGGGTGAGCATCACACCTTTGGGATCGCCTGTGGTTCCGGATGTGTAAATAGTGAGAATGATGTCGTTTTCGGAAATTTGCTGGCGGATTTGGTCAAGTTGCGGTTTGATAGTTTCGAATTCGCTTTTGCCCTGGTCAATAAGATTTTCGAAAAAGATAAATTTATCGTCAGGAACGTTGTATTTTGTTAAAAGTTGGTGTGTTTTGTCGTCATTGTCAAAAAGAATAAGTTTAAAATTGCTGTTTTCAAGTTGATTTAAGATTTTTAAGACTTTTTCAAGGTAATTTGACGAAACGAAAATCGCAGAAGCTTCGGAGTGATTGAGCCTGAATAAGATTTCTTCTGGAAGCAGTTTAACAGAAAGAGGCACAGACTGTCCGCGGATTTTAAGCATGCCAAATTCAGCTAATACCCAGTAATTACGGCCTTCGGAAAGTAGTCCGAATTTTTGTCCAGAACTAAAACCGTTTAATAGCAAGCCTGCTGCTATGTAGTTTGTAAGTTGTTCGACTTGTGCGAGTGTAAGTCCTTGCCAGGTGCCTGAAGTTTTATCGTATAAAACTTTGAAATCCGGATACCTGGATGCTGAGCTGGAGAGAAATTCTAAGACAGTTTTTTGCATGCAAACGCTGTTTTAGGTTTAAAATTAGTAAAATTTTTAATGTGAAAATTGCGAAATTAAATTAGCAAATTATCAGTAATTGACAAAATTGCTTGATTTTATGCGAGTTTTTGGTTGATTTTTCGTAATCTACAAGGGATTTCGTAGAATTTAAGGTTTCATTGAAAATATTTTGGGTTAGTTAATTGTAGTTCAGAATTTTATTTTGAAAAAGCAATGAACGGGCAGTATGCAGGATAAAAATTTTGTTAAGTATTTGCAAAATTGTTTTTAACTATCTACTTTTGCACTGCTAAATAATTGGGTGTTCTGCCGGGGTAGCTCAGTTGGTTAGAGCGCTTGACTGT
>WFZV01000175.1 GCA_015489395.1 Bacteroidales bacterium | reverse complement strand
GTAATATTTTCTGCGAATAAATACAAAATCGCGAATTGCTTAGTTGCAGAATAAGTGCGAAAAGATTTTTGATTAAAGTCTCCCAAAGGCCTGGTCGCAGGTTTTCTGCGTTCTTGATTGATGTGAAAAGCCTTTTGTCTGAATATTACGAAAAAGGCTGGCCAAAAATGCTTTTTGGCCAGCCTTAGCCCGCAAATTTCATTTTATGCACAGTTGCGGCTTTTAGTCGATATTGATAATCTGTTTGACTTTCTGTAAAAGTTCTTGAGAATTGTCGCTGCCAGTGATTCGCAGCAAGTGCGGTTTATCTTTCTTGATGTAGATTAATTCCACGAATCCTTTGTCAAATTTATCGTAAGCTTTCAGTGAGTCGGACTGAATCTGGACTTTGTCTTTGTTTTTTTGCCACCACTGCTCAAATTGTTCGAGGTCAAGGCTTGACTGTTCTAAAAATTCTTTTTCGTCAAAACTCAGTTCACGAAGCCGTTTGAGGACGAAATCTTTGTCGATGTAAGCTAAAAGGCGGCCGGCCTTAGGACCGTTGTTTTTGCCCAAAAAGACAGTGTAAATGGCCTGGAATGCTGTTTTTCCATCGATTGGAGTAAATCTTGCAACTTCGAAAATAGTTGATTGAATCGTATCTTCATTGTAATCGTCTAAAGCTTCTAATTTGTCTGCCAATTTGTTGAGAAAAGCTATTTGTACCTGCGTAAGTTCCCTTGCTTTTTCCGGTAAGGTCTGTTGCAATTGGTATTTATCTTCTTCTGGAGCAAAGTTTTCCAGCCAGTACCTGGCAGCTTTAATCCGCGATTCAAGGACTTTTCGTTCGGTTTCGGTAAGTGGGCTGCCAAAGCGTTTTTCAGCTTCTTTGTAAATATCAATGTAAGGCAGCTGGATCATTGTGGTAATTAACGAGAAATCCAGCACACGGTAAGGCTCGTGGTAAAAGATTTGCGAAAGTTTGTAAACCGAGCGTTCCCAGTCTTCGACTGGTTCGCCATTGATAATGCGTTCGTGAAGCTTGTCAAAAGCGTTAAATAGCTTTGTGATGTATTTTTCAGATGGTTCGAAATTGACTTTACGTTTAGGATGCGTGTAAAGCATAAGATATCGCAAAATTTCCGGTGGTAAAAAGTCTGCCATTGCCCTGGCCGTAGCGCCGCGACCTTTGGATGAAGACATTTTTGCACCACCAACTAAGAAAAATTCGTAAGGTATATTGACAGGAGGCTCGTAACCAAATACTTGACGGCTTATTGCATTGGCTATATCGCGCGAACCGCCTTTGGTATTGTGGTCTTTGCCAGCACCTTCGATAGTTACGCCAAAATATTTCCATTTTGCAGCCCATTCGACTTTGTATGGCATTTTGGCATTTCCGTTAAATGGTGAGATTTTGCCTACATGCCCACAGCCTTTTGCCCATGTAACTTTGTCTTCTTTGCAGACATAAGTCACTTCTTTCCCGTCCCAGTCGATAACTTCTGTTGTGCCGATTTTACCGCATTTTTCGCAAACAACCTGTATTGGGTACCAGTTATCCGGGCGTTTAGCGCCACTGACTTTTAGATAAATTTCGCGGATTACGTCGGCATTGTCCAAAACTGTTTCAATTGCTTCGTTAAAAAAGCCGTTTTTGTAATAATCGCGCATATAGTATTTTTCGGCTTCAACGCCAAGTTGGTCAAAGATTTTGAAAAAATCGCTTATAAAGTACATTGCTAAATCTTCGAAACCACTGCCTTCTGGTGCTGGTACGTGTGCTAATGGCTTTCCAAGGTATTGCTCGTAAATTTCGCGAGGCAATGTTCCTGCGATTTCGTCCATTGGGTCATAATCGTCTGAACCAAAAATATAGCGAACATTGTAACCCTTTTCTTTCAAGTACTTATAAACAGCATCATGAATTAAAACGCCACGTAAAGAGCCAACGTGTGGAGGTCCAGATGGCGATTTTGCATCATTTATTATATGTTGCTCTTTTTCAGGTAATTTGCTTAAAATCTCATCGAGCCAGAACATATTTATCAGCTTTAAAATTTAGATTTCCAAAAGTCTTACAAAATTAGCTTTTTTCCAAAAATAAATCGCTTTTACCCAAAAAAATATTTAGACGTATCGTTCATTAATTTATCCTGTGCAAAATAATTGTTATCTTTGTATATGGAACAGAAATTGAACATTTAAAATAGATTTTAAACATAAAAAACATGAAAAAAATTTTTACTCTTATATTTATACTTGCCATTGCAGCTACAGGTTTTGCGCAGCTTCATTCATCTTTGCATCCAACGTTAGTAGTGTGGAATGTTGATGGCAAAAATGTTGCATTGCGCAGGGCTTTATATGGAATTAACCAACCAGACAAATTAAAATTAGAAGTTTATATCAGACAATCTGATTTGCAGCGATATGGAAATAGACCGGTTAAGCTTGAATTCAGATGGTTTTATTACTTAAGCACGCGCAGAAAATTCATAAAGTCAGAGGTTGTCACTTTGTCAGAGGCTAAGAAATTACCTAAAGGTCTGGTGAAATTTTCTTCGACAATGGATATTTTACAGCCAGGTTGGTGGGAAGTCCGCGTGGTTAACCTTGCTGACCATCGTTATATTAGCTATGCAAATTTGTATAAATTCCAGATTTTACTTCGCCGTCCTGTATATGTCCGTCGTTAGTTTTTGAGAATGAATTGGGCAAATTTTTTATTTTTTGTGCAAAGATTGCGCACAAAGTTAGACACGGAGTTGTTTTTATCCGATAATTGAGCATCTAAGATTAGTTGACGGGCTTTTTGTTTTTGTCCAGAAATAAAGTAAAGTTTTGCCAGACGGAGTGTGTAAGTTACTCTGTTAATAATAAAGTCTTTAGCGCTGTTGAGAATTTCAATAGCTTTTTGAATATTTCCGTTTAATTCATGGACTTCTGAATATAGGTACCAAATTTCGTCGTCGAAAGGATTGGTTAGTGTAGCGATATGAAGAGCTTTAGCGGCTTTGTTATATTGTTTGAGATGGATATAATCTTTGCTCAAAAGTTTGAGATAGTCTGAATTAATTTCTCCTTGAGCAATGGCTTTGAGGACAAAGTTTTTGCTTTTGTCAAATTTTTTGTTTAGAAAATAAATTCGTCCAATTTCAAACCATGCTTGTGGAAATGCAGGAATTCGACGCAGGGCTTGCTTGAGATATTTGGCAGCTGTGCGGTATTTTTTTAATTCAATATAGTTTTTAGCAATGAAGAATAGTGCTGATGGATTTTTGTTTTCTAATTTTAAGATTTTGCGGTAGCAATCTATGGATTTGTGATATTGCTTGAGGCGGAAAAGGATATGGGCTTTGTTATAAATCGCAGAGGAAAATTCAGGGTCTATGGAAAGCGCAAAGTCAAAAGCTTCAATAGCTTTGTTGAGTTCTTCTAATTTTGTATAAACAACGCCTAAATTGTACCAACCGGTTTTTGAAAAAGGATTTTTCTGTAAGTATTTGATGTATAGGTCTCTACTTTCTTTGTTCCGATTTTGACGTTCGAGGCAGAACGCCATATCATATAGGACGTTGGTGTCTTTAGGATTTATGCGGTGGATGATCTGGTAGTATTTGTAAGCTATTGAATAGTTCTTTTTGTTAAAGTAAATCTGTGCAATGTTTCGCAGAAAAATGAGTTTATCGTCCAGGTCGTCGGTCAGTTTGAGCAATTGCATGAAATAATGTTCGGCTTTGCTGAATTTATTTTTTTCAGTGTATGCAAAACCAAGGAGTAAATAAATTTCTGTTTCGCTGCTGTCTTGAGCAAGGAGGTATTTAAGGATTTTAATTGCCTGGTCGTATTGTTTAAATTCAATCAAAATGCGGCTTTTGCGCAATAAAAGGTCGTAAGAGTCAGGATGAATTCTCAATCCATCTTCAACTGCGGTATATGCTTGTGAAAATTTTTGCTCAAAGTAGTAGAAATCAATTATTTCCACAAATTCGTCAACATCGAAGTATTTGTTTTTGCCTGCAGTTTTGGTCTGTTCGTATTTTTTTACCAATGGATTCGTGCTATTAAAAGCTTCAAAAGGTTCCATTACGAATATTATTTGATTTTTTGTAAAGTAAATTTGACTATGATTGTACCCAATTGTGGGTCAGTGCTTGCAACTTCAAATATAAGTTGATTTTCAGTTAAAGTCAAAATTTTCAGCCTATCGCCGCTTTCATTTGGTGCTTTTGATAAAATGATTGTATGTGTCTGATTGTCAATTCGCCAATAGCCAGTTTCTGGTTGTGGGCTAAAACCCTGTCGAACAAAAGTGTGATTAGGGTTAAATGTTAGCCTGAATTTTTGTTTTAATTGCTGGATTTGCTGTGTAAAAGCGGCTAAATCCTTGCCTTGTCTTGGAATATTATCTTTGTAATCAACCAATTGCCATGTACCGATAAGCGCTTGTTCGGGGTTTATGGCGATATTCTGAAGGTTGTAATTTTGTGCTGGTAAATTATTGATTTTCGCGTTGTTAGTAGAATTATGTTGTTTTTTATGTGTAAAAGCATAAATTCCTATTAGCACAACAATCAGGGCAATAGCTGCATATAGCCAGGTAAGATTTTTCTTTTGCCCGGATTGCTGCGATGTTTCGATGCTTTTGGCTATTTGACTATCGTCGTTTTCAGAAGTTTTTAGTTCTAAAATCAAGTTGTTTAAAGCTGCGAGTGCTTTATCTGTGCTTGTTTCAAAGCCATTTATATAATCGTGGGTTTCTAAAAAGTACCAAAATGGAAGTTTTTGTTCAATTTTAGACGTTAAATATAAAGCGATTTGTTTTTCTTTGTTAAACAAAAATTGGTAGGTTTTAAAAATAAATTCATTAAAAAAGTCGTCCTGTCCAAAGACTAAAACAATTAACCCAAAATCATTAACATTATTTTTTATTGCTTCAAAAGGCTCGATGTTTTCTTTATTTCGCCATAACTCCCAGACTTTGTGAGAGTTTTGCTCTAAAAATTTTGCTATTTGATGAGCAGTTGTTTTATTTCGTTTGTCTGAAATTATGGCTATCATCGGCAAAATGATTCGAATTTAAAACAAATGTAACAGAAGTTTTCGAAAATTGAAACTTTTTGACTTGAAAATGTTTTACTTAAAGCTAATTATTGGTTAACTGACTGATATAGTTTGAAAATCTCTGGTAAAATCCTGTCAAAAACAACAAAAGCATGTTTGGCATTGTCGAAAAATTTTATCTGTGCAGCAGGGAAAATCTTTCCAATATCACTAAAATCTAAAATTTCATCATCCCGCGAAATATATAGATACAATCTTGACTGGTCTAATTTCGAATAATCGATTTGCTTTTCTAATTGCTCAAGTTGACTGACATGCTCAGGTGTCCATTTGAAAAAACTATCACTATAATGGCGCTTGACAGGTCCAATGTAATTACTTAGCGTTTTCGATGGATGCAGCGATGGATTTATCAAAATAGTATGCACGTTTTTGCGCTGGTGAAAATACAGGGCATAAAATCCGCCAAGACTTGAGCCTATGACTAATTTTATTTCAAAATCGTTAAACAATTCGTCTAAAGCTTCGATTGCGCGCCCCGGTGAAACGGGCAAGGTCGGATGCAAAACTACACCAGTTAGACCTTTTTCTGCAAAATATTGTTCCAATTGCTGTGCTTTAAAACTATTTGAACTCGACGCAAAGCCGTGAATGTAAAGAATTTTACCTGACATCACCGTGTTTCTGCGAAAAATTTAGATTTTTTCTAAACCACTCTTTGTTACGAAATTAAAAATTTTACCTGTTACTTAGAAATAGTCTTAAAATTTTATTCGAAAGGTTAAAAATTAACATTGTAGTCAAAACAAGTAATGGTCTGAGTTTTAGTCATTTGTCCGTAGTTTAACGAAAAAGGCGAGGAGCTGACGGGTCGAGAGGTCAGCTCCTCGCCTTTCGCCTTTCCCTGCACCTATGTGAAATTTTATGTACGATAAATTTTTAGTTCATCGAGAAATTTAAAAATTATTCGTAAATCAAAATGGTGCATTATGCGCTTGCATTTAGTCTTTTAGTGTGTTTTTACGCAAAAACTAAAAGCTTTTTTAAGCAACAAAACATAAAATCGTACTTGAAAACAGCTATTTTGCATAACTAACAGCCCGTTTTTCACGAATCACAGTAACCTTGATTTGACCAGGGTACGTAAGTTCTTTTTCAATACGCTTTGCTATTTCGTACGAAAGAATTTCGATCTCTTTATCCGAAACAATGTCACTTCCAACAATTACGCGTAATTCACGGCCAGCTTGAATAGCATAACTTTTGGTAACACCCTTGTACGACAAAGCGATACGTTCCAGATCCTCCAATCGTTTGATGTACGAATCGTAAATTTCACGGCGAGCGCCAGGGCGAGCGCCTGAAATTGCATCAGCAATTTGTACAATAGGCGCAATCCAGCTTGTCATTTCTACTTCATTGTGGTGCGCGCCGATAGCGTTGCAAACTTCTTCAATTTCGCCGTATTTTCTTGCTAAGTTCATGCCGTAAATTGCGTGTGGCAAATCAGTGTCTTCCTCAGGCACTTTTCCGATATCGTGCAACAGCCCGGCTCTTTTGGCAAGTTTGGGGTTAAGACCTAATTCAGCGGCTAAAATGGCAGCTATTTTAGCTGTTTCGATCGAGTGCTGCAGCAGGTTTTGGCCGTATGATGAACGATACTTCATTTTACCGACGATTTTCATCAAATTCGGGTGCATGCCGTGAATTCCCAGGTCAATGCAGGTGCGTTTACCTATTTCGAAAATTTCTTCCTCTAAATGTTGCTTGGTTTTTTCGACAATAGCCTCGATACGTGCCGGGTGAATACGTCCGTCTGCCACTAATTGCTGCAAGGCAAGTCGAGCAACTTCGCGTCTAAATGGATCAAAACTCGAAAGTACAATAGCTTCAGGCGTATCGTCCACAATAATTTCGACGCCTGTAAGTGATTCTAATGTCCTGATATTACGGCCTTCTCGTCCAATGATACGGCCTTTGATCTCGTCGCTCTCGATATGGAAAACAGTAATTGAGTTGTTAGCAGCGATTTCGCTACCTACTCGCTGGATGGTTTTTATAACGATATTACGGGCTTCTTCTTTAGCCTGGATTTTAGCATCTTCAAGGATTTGTGTGACATAAGCCATAGCTTCTGTTTTGGCTTCTTCTTTAAGCGATTCGATAAGTTGCTGTTTTGCTTCGTCTTTTGACATTCCAGCGATAGATTCTAATTTTTCGACTTGTTGTTTATAGACTTGTTCGAGTTCTAATTTCTTTTGTTCGACGATTTCGACCTGTTTAGTAAGGTGTTCGCGAATAGCAGCGATTTCTTTCTTTTTGAGTTCAAGTTGTTTAACTTTTTTCTGGAATTCTTCTTTTTTCTGGTTTAAAGAATTTTCGTATTGCTGCAGTTTTTGTTCTCGCTGGTTAAGTTTGTTAGTTTCTTGCTTGACTTTAGCGTCTAATTCAGCTTTAAGCTCTAAGTATTTTTGTTTTGCTTCGAGAAGTTTATTTTTTTTGATTATTTCAGCTTTTTCTTCGGCTTCTTTAATAATTTGTTGGGCTTTATTGTTTATTATTTTGATTTTAAGATAATATCCAACAGCGAAGCCAATAGCCAAACCTAAAATTCCGATTATAATAAGACCAATTGCATTCATTTTT
>WFZV01000174.1 GCA_015489395.1 Bacteroidales bacterium | reverse complement strand
GCAGAAGTCTTTAATTTATTCATTGATTTATATTTTAAAATTCGTTTTGGTTTTAGTGTTTGTTGTTTGGTTTTTAGTAATAAAGAATCAGGGATTACTCGCTATTTTGAAAGCTTATTTGTTTTCTAATCTGCTGATTGTTAGCATATTTATCGTTCCTTATTTAAAACAGCTGTATTTAAAATTTGATATAAAACTTTTTAAAGAGTTAATTAAGTATAGCTGGCCAATGGCGTTTTCTGGTGTAGCAAGTAATATTTTAGGTTTTGGTGATAGGTATGTATTAAAATTTATAATGGGAGCTGCAGCTGTTGGCGTTTATTCTCTGGCTGCTCGTTTTGCTAATTTAATAGATTTGGTGATGGTCTATAGTTTTAGTCTGGCTTATGAGCCTTATGCCTTACGAAATTATAAGGATCAAGGATTCGCTGAATTTCATAAAAAGATTTTGACTATCGGACTTTTAGTGGCTTTGTATTTAGCTTTAATTTTATCTTTGTTTTCAGAGGAAGTTGTAATGATTTTCGCTCCTACCAAGAAGGCATATTGGCAAGCTATTCCTTTTATTGCTCCACTTGCTTTTGCTAAAAGTTTAGGAATTGCAAAAAACGTTTTTGGAATTTCTCTGTATATAAAAAAGCGTACACAGCCTTTTGGCTTAATAATTACATTAGCAGCAGTTTTGAATATAATTTTCAATATAGTTTTCGTATATCTACTTGGAATTTACGGCGCTATTATAAGCACACTATTAGTTGTTATTTTAATGGATATTTTGTTTTATATCTATGGACAAAATACTTATCGATTTGAATATGAGTTTAATAGAATAGGTTTAGCCATTTTAATTACAGTTGTTTTTTGGTTAATAAGTTTGCCTATTATGCATTTGCCATATTTGATAAAATTGGTTTTAAAAATCGTTTTAATACTCGCCTATCCTGCTGTATTTTATTTCATTGGTTATTTTAAACCGTCTGAAATCGAGATAATTAAAGGTATTATTGATAAATGGAAAAATCCTAAAGATTGGGCATCGAATATAAAAGGCTTGATGAATAAGTAACTTTGAGGAGAGTTGAGAAAAATGTTAAACCGGCAGCAAAATCTTTGCCAGAATTGTGAAAAATTGTTTAATTTGCTAAAAGAGACTTTTAAAAATTATGTTTGAACAAAATGTCACGTTTAAATCAAAAATTAGAACAGAAGCTTTTACAAAAGCTTTCGCCTCAACAAATACAATTGATTAAGCTGCTGGAAGTACCTGTTATGGAGCTTGAGCAGCGAATTAAAAAAGAATTGGAAGAAAATCCTGTTTTAGAAGAAGGTCCGCCAGAAGACCAGATTAACGAGATAAATTCCGGTGACACTATGACTAAGGAGCAAGACGACTACGATAGCAGTGATTATGACGAGCAGTTTGACGGTGAACAATTGCCACAAAATGGCGAACAGATCTCATACGAAGACGAATATACACCAGAAGACCTTATACCAGAAGATGAAGACATACCGTATTATAGGTTGACTTTACCTCGTTCACAACCTGAGGAAGAGCGGGATTCTGGATTTGCTGACACCAAAAGCTTCCGTGAGTACATGTTGGAGCAGCTTTCACTCTCTAAATTAGAGGGCTTAGACAGGCAAATCGCTGAGTATATTATCGGTAATTTAGACGATGATGGTTATTTGCGGCGTGATGTTGAATCAATAGCGAGTGATTTAGCTATTTTTCAAGGGTTGGATGTTAGTCCTGAAAAAGTCGAAGAAATTTTAAAAGTCATCCAGTCTTTTGACCCACCTGGAGTAGGTGCAAGAAATTTGCAGGAAAGCCTGGCTATCCAATTGCAGCGAAAATTAGAAGAAAAGCCTAATGACCCGGTATTGCTAAAAGCCAAACAGGTCATTGACAATTATTTTGATGAATTCGCAAAAAAACATTATGATAAGTTAGCTGTTAAATTAGGCGTCTCCCGTCATGAACTCAAAGAAATCATCGACGTAATTCGAAAATTAAATCCAAAACCAGCTAATTTTTACCAGCCAATCCAGCCCAAACGTAATGTACAGCAAATTACACCAGATTTTATCCTGCAAAATATCGATGGACAGCTGTACCTTACGCTCAATTCCGGTAATGTTCCGCCCATACGTATTAGCAAATATTACGAAGATTTAGTAAAAAGCTATCAACAAAAAAGCCGAAAAGAGCTTAGCGAAAAGGAAAAGCAAACTATTTCGTTTTTAAAACAGAAAATGGATTCAGCAAAATGGTTTATCGATGCAATACGTCAGCGCGAAGAGACTTTGTATAAGACCATGAAAGCGATTGTGGATTATCAAAAAGACTTTTTCAAAACCGGAGATGAGGCCAAGCTTCGGCCTATGATACTTAAGGATATTGCTGACTTAACCGGATTAGACATATCGACTATTTCGCGTGTGGCTAATAGTAAGTACATTCAAACGCCTTTTGGTATTTATCCGTTAAAGTATTTCTTTTCTGAAGGCCTGGAGACAGAAGACGGAAAAGAAGTTTCTACTCGTGAAATCAAAAAAATCCTTCGTGAAGCTATAGAAAATGAGGATAAACGTAAACCTTTGACAGACGAAAAATTAGCTAAAATTTTGCAGGAGAAAGGTTATAAAATCGCTCGTCGTACTGTGGCGAAATACCGTGAACAAATGGGCATTCCTGTAGCTCGTCTGCGAAAACAGGTTTAAACTATGCTGGGATTCGTTATTAAACGTAACATGACCTTAACGTTAGCTGAATTTTGAGTTGCTCTAACAGTTTTGACTATTTTACTTTTTTATTATGCTTAAAAAAATGCTTGTTTAAACAGAACTGTTATAATTTTTTCGCTAACTTTGGCAAAATCTTTAAAAACAATTAGCCATGGAACTACAAAAAGGCGAATTTAATTATAAAGAACACGTTATCTTTTTAGTATCAAAAGAGCATTCGCTGCGTGACCTCGGGCTTGCAGAAAAAGAGATTTTTTATGCCCGCGAAAAGGTTGATTTAGAAAAATACCACTTCTTTTTTAATCATTTCGACAAGAAAATTTTTATCGCAATTGTTGATCCAGAGCAGGATTTAATCCAACAACAAGAAAAAGCACGCAAATTAGCCCAAAAGATTTGTGCTTTAGTTAATTCAGAAAAAATCGAGCAAATACAGTTTGTTCCGCAGGACGTAGATAAACGTGTAGCTCTTGCATTTATCGAAGGTTTGATGCTTAGTAATTACAAGTTTTTGAAATACATAACAAAAGATTTAGACAAGAAAAAGAACACACTCAATTCCTTAATTGTCATATCAGATAAAATCGAACAAGGTGAACTTGACAAACTGCAAGCAACAGTCGAGGGCGTTTATATTGCACGCGATTTAGTAAATGAACCATATCCGTCACTGAATTCTGAGAATTTGCCTGAACATATAAAGCAGTTGGCTGAGCAGGCAGGCTTTGAGGTAGAAGTTTTAGGAGTAAAACAGATAGAGGCTCTGAAAATGGGAGGTTTATTGGCTGTTAACCGTGGAAGCCAGTATAAGCCGAGTTTCTCGATTTTGACGTGGAAGCCTAAGGAAGCAGAGGATATGCAACCTGTGGTTTTGGTTGGTAAAGGCATTGTATTTGACTCTGGAGGTTTGAATCTGAAGCCAACAGGTTATATCGAGGATATGAAGTCGGACATGGCTGGAGCTGCTGCGGTTGTGGGTACTATTTACGCTGCTGCTAAGATGAATTTACCTGTTTATCTGATTGGTTTGATTCCTTCGACCGATAATGCTATAAGTGATAGGTCTTATGCCCCAGGTGAGATTATAACTATCCACAATGGGATGACTGTTGAGGTTCGTAATACAGACGCAGAAGGTAGATTGATTTTGGCTGATGCTTTGAGTTACGCCAAAAAATATAATCCGAAGTTAGTTATTGATATGGCAACGTTGACTGGTTCTGCAATGAGGGCATTAGGTCCATTTGCAAGCGCGATGTTTGCTAAGACAGAACGTCATATCGCAGAGTTGTTAATCGATAGTAGTGAAGAGACCTATGAAAGAGTTGTGGAGTTTCCGCTCTGGGATGAGTACAAAGAAATGCTGACTTCAGATATTGCTGATGTTAAGAATATTGGGGGTTCTAATGCAGGTTTGATAACTGCTGCTAAGTTTTTAGAGTACTTCACTGATTATCCCTGGATTCATTTAGATATTGCGCCTACTGCATATCTGACCGACAATAAAGATTATCGTGGAAAAGGAGCTACAGGTTATGCTGTTAGACTGTTGTTGAATTTCTTGCAGAAGATTAGTTAATCTGTTAATTTTTAGCAGGGTGTTATCCATTATTTGGATAGCACCCTTTGTTTTTTATAGTTAATTTTTATCTTTGTGCGAACTTTTTAGCTTAAATAGCTGTTTTTATGATAAAAATGCTATAGATTTTAAACGTTTTACAATGGAATATTCAGCACAGGCAATTGCTGCATTAGTTAATGGAGAAATAATTGGCGATCCACAGGTTACGGTGCAAGATTTTGCAAAAATCGAAGAAGCAACGCCAGGTAGTTTGACATTTTTAGCAAATCCCAAGTATTTAAAATATCTTAAAACGACAGAAGCCTCTATAGTTCTGATTAGTCGAAATTTGGTGCCGTCATATAAAGTTGAACCTACCCTTATTGTAGTTGACGATGCTTACAAGGCTTTGGCTGTTTTACTAGAGTTTTATAAAAAAATGACTCATACAAGAAAAGGACGAGAAAAAAATTCGTATGTTCATAGTTCGGCGAAGATTGGTAAAGATGTTTATATAGGAGCATTCGCTTATATTTCAGAGAATTGCGTGATAGAAGATAGGGTGCAAATTTATCCTCAAGTTTATATTGGCGAAAATGTTAGAATTGGCGAAGGTACAATTATTTATCCTGGCGTAAAAATTTACAACGACACAGTAATAGGCAAAAATTGCATTATACACGCAGGAGCAGTAATTGGTAGCGATGGTTTTGGTTTCGCTCCTCAAGCTGATGGCTCTTACAAAAAAATAGCACAAATTGGAAATGTAGTTATAGAGGATGATGTTGAAATTGGTGCTAATTGTACAATTGACAGGGCTACAATGGGATCGACTATTATACGGAAAGGAGTTAAAATCGATAATTTAGTACAGGTCGCACATAATGTTGAAATAGGACAAAATACAGTAATCGCAGCTCAAGTAGGTTTTGCCGGCTCAACTAAAATTGGAAAAAATAACATGATTGGCGGGCAGGCAGGATTTGGTGGACATATAAAAATCGGCGATAACGTAAAAATAGGCGCAAAATCCGGAGTTATCAAAGACGTAAAAGACAATCAAACGATTTTGGGCCAGCCTGCAATGCCGTTCCGCGAGTATTCGAAAAATCTGGCAGTGTTTAAGCGATTACACCAGTTTTACACAGAATTTTTAGACTTAAAGAACACTATTAACAAGATTTTAAAAAATAAAAACTAAATAAAGTGGATAAAAAAACTTTAAATTTTGCCTTAGTAGGCTGTGGGAGAATATCTGCAAAGCATTCAGAGCTGCTTGGTACAGGTCAAATACCTAATGCCAGGCTCGTGGCTGTGTGTGATATTGTCGAGGAAAAAGCCAGGAAATGTGCAGATAAATTCGGCGTCAACTATTATACGGACATGGACGAAATGATGGAAAAAGAAGATATCGACGTGGTTTCTATCCTTACAGAGAGCGGTAACCATGCCCGGCATACTATCCATTTAGCCCAATACGGAAAACATATTATTGTCGAGAAACCAATGGCTCTGACTCTGGATGACGCCGACCGCATGATTGAAGCTTGCGACCGTAACAATTGTAAGCTTTTTGTTGTAAAACAGAACCGTTTTAACCTCCCGGTACAAAAACTTCGTGAAGCTTTAGATGCAGGACGTTTTGGAAAATTGGTTTTAGGTACCGTACGTGTTCGCTGGAAACGTGACCAGAGTTATTACAATTTGGCTCCATGGCGCGGTACATGGGCAATGGACGGCGGTGTTTTAGCTA
>WFZV01000173.1 GCA_015489395.1 Bacteroidales bacterium | reverse complement strand
GCATAACACATTATAAATATAAATGTATTGGTTGTGCTTACTGCGTTGAAGTGGCTCCTTCCCGCTGGCAAATGAACCAGGAGGATGGTAAAAGTGATTTAATAGATGCAACAGAACGCAATGAAGTTCAGACAGTTATCGTGGATGACACGGAGTATGAAGAGAATTTAGAAGCTGCGCAGGTTTGTCCGGCCAAATGTATTAAAGTCGAAAAGATTTAGGATGCTATGCATAAAATTTTAGTCTCTATAGATTGGTTTTATCCTGCATTTAGAGCTGGAGGTCCAATAACTTCGATGTGGAATTTGATTAGTAATTTGAGCGAAGACTTTGAGTTTTATGTGCTGACGTCGAACAGGGACTTTGGTGGTGTTTTGCTGGATGTTAAGTTAAATGAATGGGTGAAGGTACGAAGAAATTTGTTTGTTTGTTATTGTTCAAAGTTATCGCAGGTTTTACGGCAGTTGCGTAAGTTTCCAGCTGATTTGATGATGATAAACGGCATTTATTCGATAAAATTTTCGATTTTGCCGGTTTTGTTGGGTAGAGCCTTTCGCAAGATAATTTTTCCGCGAGGTATGCTGTCTCGCCATTCTCTGGCAGTTAAGACAATGCGTAAAAAGTTTTTTTTGTTTTTGGCTAAAATTTTTCGTTTTTATGCGGGTGCAGTTTTTTTTACCAATTCCCGGCAGGAGTTTGACGATATTCGCAAGCTTTTCCCGCGAAAAGAAGTTAAGTTGATTCCAAATTTAGTATCGTCAGAAGTGATTTATCGTCCAATACGCAAGGAACGAGGTAAGGTAAGGCTTATAACTGTTGCCAGAATTAGTCCGGTTAAAAATTTGGAATTCGCTGTAAAAGTTTTTGATTATCAGTTTGATGGTGAAATAGTATGGCATATTTACGGTCCTGTAGAGACGCAGCGATATTTGCAAAAATTAAAGGTTTTAATTGAAAAATTGCCGAAAAATGTGCATGTTGAAATTTTGTCAGAAGTTTCGCCATTTCAGGTAAAAGAGTATATTTCGAATTATCACTTTTTTTATTTGCCGACATTAGGCGAGAATTTCGGGCATTCGATTTTTGAGGCTTTTGCCAGTTCTCGCCCAGTAATAATCAGCAACACGACACCATGGCGAGATTTGGAGAGTAAGTCAATAGGTTGGGATTTGGACCTGGATTTAAAAATTTTTCGTCAGGCTTTGCAGCGGGCTTTGGATATGGGACCGGACGAGTTTAAGCAAATGTGTGAAAAAGCTCGTAATTTTGCACTGGATTTTATCGTTAAACAAAAAACACAGGTTTTAAACGTGAAGAACGTAATTTTAAACATAATAAACCAGTCACAATGAAAAAATTTTTCTTTTTAATTTTGTTGTCTATCAGTTTTTTAGTTTTAAAAGCGCAAAATGATACATCTTTATATGAGAAAAATTTACAAATTTCGCAATACCTTTATGAGCAGCATGTTATCCAGAAATTCATCGATTTATCGCAGTTGACCGATGCACAAAAGCAATCATTAATGCTGGCAATTTACTATGAATTTTCGATAGAGGACATTGATATTGGGCGGATGAGAAAGATTCTTAAAATAGTATATCTTAAAGACTTTAGTCAAAAATCTGATTCTGAGGTTGAAGCTGATTTTGCCAAATTGATAAAAAAAATCGACGATTCATTTTATCAAAAAGATTATTCGTATTTAAAAAAATGAAAACAGCAAGCTATGTACATACTTGGAATTAATGCTTTTCATGGGGATTCGTCTGCTGCTCTTGTAAAAGACGGAAAACTAATTTTCGCCATTGAGGAAGAGCGACTTAGACGTGTCAAACATTGGGCTGGATTTCCTGAGCTTTCGATTAAAGCAGCGCTTGAGTACGAAGGTATAAAGCTAAGCGATGTTGAGCATATAACCATTGCACGTAATCCGTATGCGAATTTTTGGGCAAAAGTGCGATATGCTTTAACGAAGATTCGCAGTGTCAGCGCTATTGCTGATCGGTTGCGTAACCAGCAAAAAGTAATGTCATTAAAGCAGCTATTTGCGCAAGCTCTGGATATTCCACCGTCACAAATCAAAGCAAAATTTCATTTTGTTGAGCATCATCGGGCGCATTTATCATCGAGTTTTTTTGTTTCGCCATTTCAGGAGGCAGCTTTGCTTTCAATAGACGGATTT
>WFZV01000172.1 GCA_015489395.1 Bacteroidales bacterium | reverse complement strand
TCAAAAACCGATGCTTTTAATTACGGCATAGGTCTAACAAGCACTCCGCCAGGACTTGCCCGGGCATGGTTCCCAGCCAACGATTTATTTACCGATAAAGCTACATTTGATTTTCACATAATCGTGGATACCGGACTAACAGCCGTTTGTAATGGAAAACTTGTTGACGTTACAGACACGACAGTTTTTAAACATTTAAAAACCAAAATTTTAGACAAAAAAACTCAAAAACTTATCGACTTTGACACAGTTCTGACAAAGCACTATAAAATCTATCATTGGCGGATGGACAAGCCTGTCTCAACTTACCTTGCAAATGTTGGCGTAAGCAAGTACAAACTAAAATCGTGGATTTTCAACGGTTTAAAACAAAAAATCCCGGTTAAAATTTACTATTTGCCCATAACTCCTGACTCTGCACTGACTACTTTCAAAAATTTAAACCAAATCTTAAAAGCTTTCGAATACTACTTCGGACCTTACCCATGGAACCGCGTTGGCTACTTACAAACCACTATGACCGAAGGAGCCATGGAGCATGTTACCAATATCAGCTTGCCTCAACACGCAATTAACGGCAGTCTCAAATACCAGGACTTAATCGCACATGAACTCTCGCATAGCTGGTTCGGCGACCTGGTCACCTGCAAATCGCCTCAAGATATGTGGCTAAACGAAGGGTTCGCCGAATACGCCGCATCTTTATACAAACAAAAACTCCAGGGGACCGAACAATTTAAAAATTCGAACCGCGAACGCCATCTTTACACATTAGCCTTTGCACAAAAAACCGACGCAGGATATTGGCCTATTGCCAAAATACCTCGAAAATACACTTACGGCAAAACTGTTTACAACAAAGGCGCTGACGTGGTGCATACACTCCGCTATCAAATTGGCGATTCCCTTTTCTGGCATACGATAAAAACTTATCTGGACTCATTTGCTTACAAAAACATCTCAACGCGGGAATTTGAGCATTTTCTCGAACGCCAAACCCATCAGAACCTCAAAAACTTCTTTGACTTCTGGCTATATACCTCGGGTTTTCCGTTCTTCAGGCTTTATACTTACGACATCACAAAAATCAACGGCAAATATCAAATTGCCCTAACAATCGAACAGCGAACCGTGGCAACCGACACCTTTCTAATCGGACAAAAACTACAAATCGGCTTTTACGACGCCAAAGGTAATGCGAAATACCACAACACCTACATAACAGGACAATGGACTTACGATACTGTGTATTTGAATTTCCGTCCTACTGCTGTTTTCATCGACCCAAACGAGCATGTTGCCGATGCTACCATTGACCAGACATTTAAAATCACCAGGCCTGAAAATTACTACTTTGACTACGAGTTTGTACAGGTGAGCGTACATAAAGCACCTAAGCCATATTTGCTGCGAATCACAACAAACTGGCTCGAGCCTGACGGACAATTTCCAGACAACTACATTGTGCAGAAAAACTATTATTGGACGATAAAATCTACACGTCCAAAGCATCTCAGGGCAAGTGCAAAATTCTATTTAACTGTGCTAATGGACCCGAATTTCACAAACATAACAGCTGACCAGGCCAGACAAAACCTGACAATGTTCTATCGGCCAAATCCTTACAGTCCCTGGCAAAAAATTGACAGCAAACTATCAGTTTCAGGCGACGCTGTAATTGTCGAACAAATCAAACCTGGAGACTATGCCCTTGCTCTCAAACGATAATTTTCGAAACTTTACTATTATCGCTTTTTAGCTTTTTTCAGCTGCTTACGGCGCTTAAATTCTGTTTCGTAAAGCCGTAATTCTCTTGGAGTTTGGCCGGCAACAGAAGTATTTTCTTCTGTACGACGGATTAAATACGGCAAAACATGACGAACCGGTCCATACGGGATATACTTTGCTACATTATAGCCTAATTTAGCCAGATTAAATGTTATGTGATCGCTCATTCCATAGAGCTGTGCAAAATAGCAACGTGGGTCATCTTTGGCAATTCCGTGCTTTTTCATCAATTCGGTAAGCAAATAAGTACTATATTCGTTGTGTGTAGCATTAAAAATCGCTATTGTATCAATGCGTTCGGCTGAAAATTCCAGTGCTTTGTTAAAAGCCCGGTCAGTTTCTTCCTTGGTTGGATAAATAGGGTCAGGATAGCCTAATTTTTTAGCTAATTCACGTTCTTTTTCCATGTATGCGCCGCGTACGAACTTAATTCCGAACTTGATATGATGCTTTTGAGCTTGTTCGTACATCCATTTTAAATAGTCCAGTCGGTCTTTTCGATACATTTGCAGGGTGTTGTAAACGATAGGCTTTTCTTTGTTAAATTCCAGCATATTTTCCCAGACGACCTTGTCCACAAAATTTTGATAAGCATAATCTTCGGCATCAATCATAATTGGCACATCATTGTCGTAAGCAGTTTTAAACAGAGTATAAAGCCGTTGTCTAAATTTCTCGATATGTTCTTGCTCTTGTTTTGTCAAATCAGCGCCAGCCTGGGCTTTAGCGAGGATTTTAGGCGAACCAAAGCCGGATGGTTTAAATACAGCAAACGGCACATTTGGGTCTTTGGCAGCGTTGTAGATAGTCTTCAGTGTTTGGTCCATAGCCTCCTGGATTTTTCGCTCGTCCTCACTTCCCTCGACAGAGTAATCCAGGATAGCTTTGACGTTAAATTTTTCCAGTTGTCGGACCAAAGGCATGCATTCTTCGATGGTTTCGCCGCCAACAAAATGGCTGTAAATAGTAGGTTTAACAATCCAATTGATTGGGATATGCAGATTTATAGCTAAATTTGCTAAAAATTTACCAGTTTTGACAAGCCATGGTTTACTAATGAGCTTCATTAACAGGTAAGCCCGTTTAAGCTCCTTGTCAGAACGCCATGCAAACGCAATTTCAGTGTTTTGGAATATTTCTATTTGCTCCATTGTGGTGATTTGTTAGGATTTCGTTAGTAAAATTATAAAAGATTTTTCGATTATTTTTTCGCAAAATAAAATTTCGATTATATTTTTGCTTTGCCAGAGAATATAAAAAAACGAATTTTTTAAACATAAAAAAATGACAAAGTCTAAATTCAAACTTTACAATCGCATTGTTGGTTGGATAGTTTTTGCAATTGCTGCATTCACGTATTTATCAACGATTGAGCCAACAGCCAGTCTTTGGGACTGTGGAGAATTTATCGCAACATCATATAAACTTGAAGTAGGCCACCCACCGGGAGCGCCGTTGTACATGATGGTGCAAAAACTCATGTCATTATTAGCTGGCCACGATGTTACAAAGGTGGCTAAAATGATGAACTCGCTTTCGGCTTTGGCCAGTGCTTTTACAATTTTATTCCTTTTCTGGTCAATAACACACATAGCACGCAGGATATTGTTAAAAGTAACCAAACGCGAAGAGCTAACCACAGGTCAAATTATTGCTGTTTTAGCCAGTGGAGTAGTTGGAGCTTTAGCTTATACCTGGTCTGATACATTTTGGTTTTCTGCTGTAGAAGCTGAAGTTTACGCATCGTCTTCGCTATTTACAGCTTTAGTATTCTGGTTGGCACTGAAATGGGAAGAACATGCTGACGAACCACGTTCATACCGTTATATTTTGCTCATCGCTTATTTAATGGGATTGTCCATTGGTGTCCACCTGCTCAACTTATTGGTTATTCCGGCAATAACTTTAGTCATTTACTTTAGACTTTATAAACCAACAGTCAAAGGATTTACAATCGCTTTGCTTATTTCATTTGTTATTTTGCTATTTATCCAGTATGGTATAATTCAAAAGATTATCTCATTCAGTAAACCTATCGAATTACTTTTTGTTAATTCGTTCCACTTACCACCTAACAGCGGACTTATTTTCTACCTTGTTGTATTATTAGGCATTTTGGTTTACTTAGCCTACTATTATTACAAAAGAAAAAAATACCTTGTCCACAACTCTATCGTTGCTCTTTTGCTAATTATTTTTGGTTATATGTCATTCGCTCTAATTCCTATCCGTTCGATGGCTAATCCTCCTATTGACGAAAACGATCCAGAAGACCCATTTGCACTCGTTTCTTATTTAGACCGCGAACAATATGGCGAACACCCTCTTATTTATGGGCAATATTACGATGCACAGGTTATTGGTAAAAAAGACAGATACACATACGAACTTATTGGAAACAAATACGTTAAAACCAAACGTACTAATCCTAAATACATCTACGATCCTAAGCGCTGTACCTTTTTCCCTCGTATGTACAGTAGCCAACCTGACCATATTAAGGTTTACAAAGAATGGGGTGGAGTTAAAGAAGGAGAAAAACCTAATTTCATCAATAATCTCAGATTCTTCTTTACTTACCAGCTTGGGTGGATGTACTTTAGATATTTCATGTGGAATTTTGCTGGAAAACAAAACGATATCCAGGGCTTTGGCGATGCTCTTCACGGCAACTGGATTAGCGGCATAAAATGGTTAGATGAGATGCGATTGGGTCCGCAAGACAATCTACCGGGCATTTACAAAAACCGCCGTTCACGTAACACGCTTTACTTACTGCCTTTACTTTTAGGTCTCATTGGGGTTTATTATTCGCTCAAAAAAGACCAGCGTTATTTCTGGATTATAACGATGTTTTTCTTCATGACAGGCATTGCCATTGTGCTTTATTTAAACCAAACACCAAACCAACCACGTGAACGAGATTATGCGTATGCAGGTTCATTCTATGCTTATGCAATATGGATAGGTCTGGGTGTACTGGGACTTTACGAATTCATAAAAAAATACTTACGAAAAGACATTATAGCCTCAGTTTTAGCCTTTTTATTGACAATTGGCGTTCCAATTCTCATGGCAACCCAGGAATGGGACGACCACGACCGCTCACACCGTTACCACACCCGCGACTTTGCTTACGATTATCTTATGAGTTGCGCTCCTAATGCTATCTTGTTTACTTACGGAGATAATGACACGTTCCCACTCTGGTATCTGCAAGAAACAGAAGGGGTACGTACTGACGTTAGAGTGGTCAACCTGAGCTTATTGAGTACTGACTGGTATATCAAGCAGATAAGACGTAAAGCTTATGAATCTGACCCTGTTCCTATGAGCCTTAGCCAGGAAAAATACATGGAAGGTCACCGCGATTATGTTCCAATTTACGAACAAAACCAGTTCCTTATCCAGGAAAAATATGAAGCTAACAAAGACCAATTCAAGGCTCGCTACGACTCACTATACACCCAATTAGTCAACATTTTGAAAAACTCTGATTTTCCAAAACTCAACACTAAAGACTGGAATTACCTCAACAGCAAGGAAGGACGAAAGAACCTTAAAATCCTCAAATTCGCAAGCTTTGTCAATGCCCTTAGCCAGGACGAATACATTAAAAAGTTCAATATCGACAAACAAAAAATCCAGAATCTCAAACAACTTACAGACCAGCTCATAGCTGACATAGCTGACTCTTACGCACCTATTGACGCTGTTGTTGCATTTATTGGTTCTGACGACCCGGCAACTAAAATCCATGCTCAAAGCGGCGATGTATTCGACTTTTGCCCGACTAAAAAATTGCTTATTCCTGTCGATAGCGCAAAAGTTGTAAACAACGGCACTGTTCCGAAACAGTATGCTAACAAAATCGTTAAAGCTATCAAGTTTACTTTGCCAAAACAATACTTGCTCAAAAACAACCTGGCAACTTTAGATATCCTTGCAAACTTCCACTGGAACAGACCAATTTACTTTGCTACAAGTATGGGACGAGACAACTACTTAGGCCTTACACCGTATTTCCGCTTAGAAGGTTTTGCATACAGACTGGTGCCTTACAAAGCTGAAAACGTGCCAAATGGTATGATTGGCAGCATAATTGCTGATTCGCTCTACAACAAACTTATGCACGTATTTAGATGGGGAAATATCAAAGACCCGAAATTTAACGTTAGCCACTATGTAGAACGTACCGTCATGGTTATGAACATTCGCGGATTATTTGGACGTACTGCTCAAGCTCTTATCCAGGAAGGTAAGCTGGACAGCGCAAAACAAGTACTGGATAAATGTATCGAAGAATTACCTAATAACCAGATTCCTTTCGATTACTTCATGCTGCCAATTATAAACGCTTATTACCAGATTAACGACACTGCAACTGGCGATAGTGTGGCTACTTTAACTGCTAAAAATTACATCGAAGAACTGCGCTATTTCGAACAGTTCCCAACCGATAGAATTCCAACACTCGGCAACGAACCACTCATTGCCCTGCAAGTGTTGCAAAATCTCAACAGCATCGCAGAACAATACAAACGTAAACGCTTGAGCAATTACATTAAAAACGAACTTACAAAGGCTTACACGTTCTTGATGCAAAACCGCAGCATGATGCAGCCACCTCGATAATTTGTTACGATAAATTAGCTTTAATCCGTTTCAAAACGAACCAAAGGCGGCCATAATGGCCGCCTTTGGTTTTTTCCAACTTGACTCTACAACCGCTAACGGCACGTACTCATTTTAGAACATAAGTTCGCTGTGCATGTCCAAAAATTCTTTTATCTCGTGCAAAAGCTGGGCAGGATTGCGGATAGGATAAAACAGCTCTGCAGCAATTTGTTCCATCGAAAAGTCATTAATTTTCAAATTACCCAATTTTTCCAAAAGCTGCTCTGCAGAAGTAATTGGATATCTCATGCCTTTGGAATGCTTCAAAACCAGATATGCCCATGGAGTATCGCAAACTTTCAACGAATCCTGCGTCATCTGACGGCAAAATTCTAACAAACTCTGAGCTTCCTGGCCTTCTTTAATCATTTTATAAGCCAATTTCGCAATTGCTCCAGCCAGATGTACGGTTAAAACCTTGTTTTCTGCTGGTGCTGACTCCTGCTCTATCATTCTGATTTTGTCTAAAGCTGCGTTAGGATCAGCGTGCAAAATATTCCGTACTGTATTACGCGTCAGACCAATAATCTGGGCAATTTCAACCTCGCTTTTTAAATACTCTTCTCGCAGGACAACAGCATAAGCCGACCGTGCCAATGACGGCAACCAGGTCAGCGTGCGGTACTCTGTAAGATTACGAATACCGCCTAATAAATCGATTGATTTGAAAAACACACGGCTCACAAGCTGCTCTAAATCGGCATTATCAATCTGAGCCGGTTTATTGTTTATTATCAGTGCCATAGCTTTTGTTTTTTTAGTTTTGATAAAATTGTTAAACTTGGACGATTAAATCCAAAAATTTTTCGAAACATGTTATCTGCAGAAGCCAAAATCCGTGTTCGATATGCCGAAACCGACCGCATGGGCTATGTTTATTATGGCAATTATGCCACATATTACGAAGTTGCCCGCGGCGAATTAGTCCGAAAAATCGGCGTAACTTACGTGCAATTAGAAGCAGACGGATATTTTTTACCAATAGCTGAATTAAAAATCAAATACATTAAACCTGCACTATACGACGAATTGCTAACTGTCAAAGTAACTCTCAAAAAATTCGAAAGCGCTAAACTGGAATTCGAGTATCAAGTTTTCAACGAACAAGGCGAATTGATAAACACAGGCTATACTTTACAGGTCTTTATCAGCGGAAAAACCCGCCGTCCAACACGTCCGCCCAAATACTTTATCGAAGCACTTGAACAGGCTATCAAACGGGACAATAATTAAATTTTTAACATTCACCCAATGGACAAACAATCCTGACCAATCCCGTGGGCGTAATTTCCATAACATAAGTACGGGCATCGTGGCCACTCATCCTGCAACCATCTATTCTGAATAAACGCACCACTTCGCCGACTGGACGCTTGTAAATCTTTGCAACATAAGAAGTTGTAATAAGCTGCTTTGCTAAAACCATAGAACCATCAACGATATGGCTAACAGCAAATCCTCCTGCTGCTTCTGCACTTAATTCCTCATGCCCGCTTCTCTTCTGCGAGACGAGCAAGGCTGTCTGGTACCATTTCTTGAGAAAATTGTAAATACGGCGGACTACGTTACGAGCCATCATTTCTTTATTCTCGTACAGACCTGTAACTGAGT
>WFZV01000171.1 GCA_015489395.1 Bacteroidales bacterium | reverse complement strand
TATAATCTTTTTATCGATTCAATACAAAATTATAAAACAAATTTCAATTTTGTTCGAAAATTATGATTAATTAAGTTAGTTTTGCGCAAGAGACTATAAATATTGTGAAAAAGTAATTTTATGTTTTAAAACAAATTATTCAACATAAAGCACTAATCCTTTGAGATATTCGCTTTCTGGGTGGTAAATGTTTATCGGGTGATCGATGCTTTGTTTGAGTTGGTGCAAAATTCTGATTTTTCGTCCAGAGTCTGCAGCTGCTTCGAAGATAATTTTTCTAAATAGTTCGGGAACAATGCGTTGCGAACATGAGAAAGTGAAAATTATCCCTCCTGATTTGATTTTACGAAAAGCTTTGAGATTTAGCTCTTTATAGCCTTTCGCAGCGTTTGGTACAGTATTTTGCGATTTGGCAAATGCAGGCGGATCAATGACAATCAAATCGTAATAATTAGCAGGCATGTTGTCCAGAAAATCAAAACAGTTTTGTGCATGAACAGCGTGTTTGCTGGTGTCAAGTCCGTTTAATTCAACGTTTTTCTGTGCCAGTTCTAAAGCTTTTTCCGATACATCGACAGAGTCCACGCTTTTTGCGCCGGCACGTAAAGCATACAAGCTAAACCCACCTGTGTAGCTAAACAGATTAAGTACAGTTCTGTCTTTTGCGTAATATTCAATAAGTTTTCGATTGTCGCGTTGGTCGATGTAAAATCCGGTTTTTTGTCCTTGCTCAATGTCCACGTAAAATTTTAAGCCGTTTTCGATGATTATGATTTGTTCGTTATATGGTTCGGTGTGCCAGCCCGGAGTAATTTGGGACTTTTCAGGTGTTTTTTTTACGAAAATGTGTTTATAGCCTAATTCGTCAAGGGCTTCGGTGATGTAACTAAAAATTTTATCGATGCCTAAATGGTAGGTTTGCACAACGGCTATCTGGTTATATACGTCGATAATCAAGCCGGGAAAAAAGTCTCCTTCAGCAAATATCAGTCGGAAAGCCGTGGTATTTTTTAGCAGTTTTCGCAGTTGTGCAGCCTTGAAGATTTTGTTTTTCCAGTAGTTTTTGTCCAAAATCAATGGTTTGTCGGTATGTTCAAAGATTTTGGCCACAATGCTTTGTCCGTTTACAAAAAAGGCATAAGCAGCCAATTGTCCATTAGATTTTCGAATCTCGACGATGTCGCCTTCGTTCATTTTGCTTTTTGTGGCTATTGCACCGCTAAAAATCCAGCTATGGCGATTTTTAAGTGCTTTTTCTTTGTTTTTTTTGATGTAAATTTTCGGGTAATCCATGCTAAATGTTTTGAAAAATAGGCAGGCAAATTTAGCAATTAAAATTTATATTTTACACTAACTCGAAAAGTTCGTCCCAGATATGGCATTGGGTCGAATAATCCTTTGTAAGCCTGAACAAAGTAATCGCTTGAGTTTAGAAGATTGTAAATCGACAGTTTTACCTGAAATTTCTTAAAGTCGTAAATTAAGTTTGGCGAAATAAGGAGTGTAGGGCTGAACTGTTTAAGCTCCAAATCGTTATTTTTTGTTATGACGTAACCATATTTATGACCAATGTAAACCGTTGAAAAATAGATTTTTAGTTGATTAAAGTTCACTAAAACGTTGCCTGTAAATTTAAGATTTGAATTTCCTGAATATTGCCCAACTGTCTCAGAAAAAGAGTATAGTCCGTACTTATCTGCAATAATCGGACGATAAAAGGTTATGGAAGAATTTAATTCAAGTCTGTCAATTATATAGTTAGCTGCGAAATCAAAACTTAATGTGCCATATTTTCCGATGTTAATAAATTCTGCTTTGTCTTGTCCTGTGAAGTAATAGTTCATCGCGTTTTGTGTAGCATTGTATGAATTAGTTATGATGATTTTGAGGTTGGAATTTGGTTTAATGGAGATTTGATTAGCTGCTATTATGTAAGTTTCTGGTTGTAAAATTAATTTTCTATAAGAAACAGGCTGCTGGTAAGCGAAAATTACGTCGCCAAGTGTTGGCATGCGAAAAGTTCTGGCAAAGATTTGTTTTATACTTAATTTGTCAAAATTCATAGAAGCGCTAATTTCTGGAGCTAAAAGATAATTGTCCAGATTGTTAGAAACAAGGTTTATCCCAGCCGTAAGCTGAAATTTATCGATTTTGTAATGGGCTGTTGTGTTAAAATAATAAGACTGTAAGATGAAAAAGGGTTTGTTAACACCCGGAGTGAAAAAGCTCTGGTTTTGTGAACTTGTTGTTTGGTCGTTGACATTAAGAGAAAAGCTCATTTGTATATTTTTGTGTATGGCGTAATTTATCTGTGCCAGGTATTTTAAGTAGAGGATTTGAGGATATTGTTGATTGTTGATGTTTAAATCGTAAAAATGAGAAAGATAACTAAATTGCGGAGAGTTCAGCTGGAATAGCAAATGTAATCGAACTGTTAGTTTAGGAGTTATATGTTTAAATTTGTCGAAATAAGATGAGAACGTCAAAAAATAATTGTGTGGACTTTGAAAAGCACTATCAGCAGACAAATATTTATCGAACAGTATAGAGAATTTTGTGGTTTTATTAAATATGTTGAAATGTAAAAATGTATTTGTTGTGTGTATGTAATTTGATGTAAAACTACGGCTTAGGTTGCTGATTTTTTGCGTATTAATGT
>WFZV01000170.1 GCA_015489395.1 Bacteroidales bacterium | reverse complement strand
CCTTTATATCCTGCCAAAGACGCAATTATTATCGATAACACAAATTTGGGCATTGAAGAACAGTTTGCAATGGTTGTTGGTTTGATTGCTCAGCGATTTGGTGACGGTATTACCTGCCTTGTGAAAGACTAATTTTATAAAAATTAAAATTATCAAACTACTGGATTTTTCAGATTTAAGAATTTAAAATTTACATTTGAGGCTAATTAAAAGAGTAGAAAATTTTGGCTTATGCAACAAACACTCGATTTGCTTAATTTTATTAAGTTAAAGCCGGAGGAAAAGCAAATAGCAGACAAAGTCATTGAAAATAAGCGAATTTCAGATGAAGAAGCCTTGTTTTTATACCAGCACGCCAGAACAAATTTTTTAGCAGTTTTGGCCAATTACGTAAGAGAAAAACTAAATAAAGACTATGTTTTTTTCAATATCAACATCCATATAGAGCCTACCAATTACTGCGTTTACAATTGTAAGTACTGTTCTTATGCTCGGAAATTCAAGGATAAAGACGGTTGGGTTTATTCGCTGGAGGATATCGAAAAAATGGTTTCAAAATACAAAGATTCGAAAATTACTGAGGTTCATATAACGGGCGGAGTCCACCCACATTACGACGTTTACTATTATGCCAAGATGATACGTCGCATCAAGCAGATTTTGCCGCATGTTCATATTAAGGCTTTTACTGCTATTGAAATAGACTTTATGTCGAAAAAAGCTCGCATGACTCCTGAGGAGGGTTTGAAATTACTTAAGGAATATGGACTTGATTCTATGCCTGGTGGCGGTGCGGAAATTTTAGTCGATTCAATACAGAAGCAATTACACGACAAGCCAGGTCCAGATGTATGGTTGCGAATACACAAAGCAGCTCATAAACTTGGCATACCGTCAAATGCAACTATGCTTTACGGACATATTGAAAATTACGAACATCGTGTTCAGCATTTACGAAAATTACGTGATCTACAGGACCAAACCCATGGTTTTAATGCTTTTATCCCATTAAAATATCGCAGTAAAAACAATAAATTGTCTTATCTTGGCGAGGTTTCAGTGATTGAAGATATGCGAAATTATGCCGTAAGTCGTATTTATCTGGACAATTTCCCGCACTTGAAAGCTTATTGGGTAAATATTGGAAAGAAAAATGCTCAAATGGCGCTTAGTTTTGGTGTTGATGATCTGGATGGGACAATCGACGATACAACAAAGATTTATACAATGGCGGGTGCTGAGGAACAGCACCCGCGCATGACAGCATCTGAAATGAGGCAGCTAATAAAAGCAGCTAAAAGGATTCCAGTTCAAAGAGATTCTTTGTACAATATCATTAAAATTTACGATTAACAGTTCATTCTTCACTGGTAAGGGCTTTTATAATCCAGAACAGCAGACTTAAGATAAAAACGACGTCGAAGAAAATACCTATTTTCAAAATAAGGTTACCAGTTGTACCTGAGAAGTTTTTTAGTAGCAATCCTACAATCGTTATGATTAGCCCAAGCCCGAAACTGAATATTGTTAAAAGTCTAACTGTTTTCATTTCCTTGCGTTTTTAAAGTTTAGTCCTGATTTATACTTGCAAAAAATATGCGATTTTAAAGATTTTAGTAAAAACGCTTTAAATTTTTGTGAGTGAATGGAGTCTATTCAAAGTTGTCAAAAAGTGTAATTTGGATTTATTCTGGTAAAACAAATTTGTCGTTTTATGATTGACTTTTCGGTCAATTTTTTTTAGCTGTGGAAGTGTGAGCTAAAGGGTGGTTATTTATCAGATTTTTAAACTTTTAGATTTAATCAAATTCGGAAAAATTCATTTTTTGGTGTAAAATAAATTGCTTTATTTTTAAAAGATTTTTAAGATTTAATCGACTCTTGAAATGTATTTTTCAAAAAATTAATTCGTAAAATTTAAATTTTTAGTTATGAAAGCAAAATTACTATTGATTATCAGTCTGTTATTCGCAAGTTTGAGTTACGCCCAATTTGGCGGTATTTTTTATTTTTCTGTAAATGAGATTTATTTTACAAAGCAACCGGTAATGAATGCCAATTTAACTGGAGTGAACGACGTTTTGCCGCAGATGGGAACGGTATTCGGAGGTGGCGGCGATATGATAGTAAAAGGCCTTGTTTTAGGCGGACTTGGTTATGGTAGCGCTATGAAAACAATGAAACTAAATGGGGCTGATGTTAGCTATACTTTTGCAGGAGGACAATTTAACCTGGGGTATGTTTTGTTGACGACTAAAAGATTGTTGAGTTACATTTACTTAGGTATTGGTGGAACAAACTACGGTGTTGAAATCGAAAACAGTACGGATTCTGTGATAAATTTTGGTACTTTGCAAGCGCCGCCACATTCAACAGTATCTTACAATTATGGCGGCTTTACGTTAAGTCCAGGGCTGAATTTTTCGTTTATGACAAAGGTTTTGGTCTTTGGGTTAAATGTCAGTTATGTTTATCCAACTTCCGGGCAATACGGCGGTATTATAGGTTCTTTGCGCATAGGGTTTGGAGGCGCGTCGAAAAAGTAATTTATTTTCGTTTGGTTTGAAGATGAACGTATATGTTTTGTTGCTTTTTGCTGTAGAATCAGACAAAGGTTAAATGCCATCGAAATAAATAACGTAATTGCTGACGTAATTGGCAAAGTAGTCAAGCATTGGGTCACGTGCGCCCATCAGAAGAATAGTAGTTGGAGGATTAGCGTGTTGCCGAATAAAATCTGGCAGGTTACGGCGGTTTTGCAGGAAGTATGCGTTTTTGCCGAGGCTGTTAAGTTTTTCGGCGAAGTCGCGGGCGCAGACATCGCGCGGAGCTGTTCCGCCTACGTAATAAACCGGGCTAAATACGAAAATGTCGTGTTTTCGCAGGATTTGTGCGAGAGTGTCAACAAGTAACTCGCCCCAGAGTTTTAATGGGCTAAAGCCGTGAGGTTGAAACCATGCGATTACCTGGTGTGATAGCATTTGTGCAGAAGTAATGGCAGACTTGATTTTTGCCGGGTTATGCGCAAAATCGTCAATAACGTTGAAGTCAATGCCGCGGTAAATAATTTGCATACGGCGGAAAATGCCTTTGAATGAGCTTAAAGCATCGATAGCGTTAGATGTGCGAATGTTGGCGGCAGTCGCTGCAGCGACTGCCGCCAACGCATTTTCGGCATTGTGTAAGCCGATAAGCGGTAGATGGGCAGGTTTTTGGTTGATTTTGAAGTTTAGACCGCTCCAGTCCATTGAAATGTCGCTGGTTTGGTAATGGCAGTTATTTTTATTGTGCGTAAAATCTATGGTTTTTGGGCAGAAAATGGTTTTATTATTGTGTTGAATGTCTTTTAGTTTGCTGTCAGAGCCGTTGATTATCAGTTTTTGTGAGTTGTAAGCGAATTTTTGAAATATAGAGAAAATTTCGTCAGGCTTTTTGTGGTCTAAGTCTAAGTTCAGTATTACGCCGATGTCAGGAGAAAATTTTGTAGCTGTTCCGTCGGATTCGTCGGCTTCGAAAACAAGCCAATGGCCATTATCAGCAAAAGCATTGCCAATGAAACCTTTAGCTTTAAGTTCAATAAGCGGGGCGCCGGTGATTAGCGAAGGATTCAGTCCGTTTTGTCTCAGAATATGAAAAATCATGCCGGTTGTGGTAGATTTACCAGAAGTACCTGTTACGGCAATGGTTTTATAATTTTGTGTGATTTGTTTAAGCAGGTCAGTACGATGGAGGATTTTTAGTTTTTTGTCTAAAGCTTGTTTGTATTCAGGCACTGAAGGTTCAATGGCAGATGACACAATTACAATAGCATCGTCGGGAACAGTAGCTTTACCCTGTGCAAAAGTTTTTATACCAACAGCTTGTAATTGCTTAATGATAGGATGTTGTGGTTCTAAAGTAAAAAGTCTATCAGAGCCAAAAACGTTGTGACCTTTCATCGCCATAAATTGGGCCAAGGCACTCATACCGGTACCGGCGACACCAATAAAGAAATATGTCATAGACGTTAGATTTAACCGTTAAACACATAAAATTAAAACAAAATTAAAATGTAAATTCAAGAATAAAAGGGAATTTTATAAATTTACAGGTGATAGTAAATTTTTAATCATTATGAAACGCTTATTTTTAGTAGCTCTGGCGCTGTTTATTGGTTATTTAAGTTTTTCACAATCAAATCCTAAAATAAGTCGAAAGCATTTTTTGATTTACAAAAAAGGCCGGTCAAATGCCTGGAAAGCAGTACGTTACGGTGATTATTTTTACAAAAAAGGCACAGTTGGCGATTATTTACAAGCTTTGAAATATTACGAAAAAGCCTATCAGTACAATCCCGATAACCCGCAGTTGAATTATAAAATCGGCATTTGTTATTTAAAAACGCTTTTTAAAGCAAAAGCTCTCCCATATTTACAAAAGGTCATTGATACTTTGCCGCATTTGACCGATGATTTGTACTATTATTATGCACTTGCTTTGCAATATAACTACAAATTTAAACCAGCGATAACTTATTTTAACTTGTTTAAAACCAGAGATTTATACAAAAAAGACAAATATTATCAATTTTTTACAAATAAACACATTGAGGAGTGTCATAATGGGATTGAATTGCTGCGTGATACCTTGCCGATAGTCTTGATAAACATGAAAAAGCTTAATTCTGAGTATGATGACTATGGTCCTGTAATCACAGCCGATGGCGAGAAATTATATTTTACATCGCGGCGTCCCAATGGCTATAATCTGACAGACCAGGAAGGCCAGTATTATGACGATATTTATTATTCGGAGTACAAAAATGGACAATGGAGCGCACCTGTCAATGTTGGACGACCACTTAATACTGTGACACATGATGCTGTGGTAGGATTGAGTTACGATGGTCAGACTTTGATAATTTACCGAAATGGCGATTTGTATTACAGCAAATTAAACGGAAATAAATGGTCAGATCCAAAGCCATTTCCCAAAGTGATAAATTCAAAAGAGGTAGAAAGTTCTGCAGCGTTGTCAGTCGATGGAAAAACTTTGTATTTTGTGCGAGGAAAGTCGTTAGACCCGTTGAAAAGCAATGGGGATATTTATTATAGCGTGAAAGATTCTAATGGGAATTGGTCTAAGCCGATACGATTGCCTGACAATGTGAACACGCCTTATGATGAAGACGGATTATTTTTACATCCAGATGGTAAAACACTGTATTTTAGTTCAAAAGGCCATAATTCGATGGGCGGATACGATGTGTTCAAGACAGTTCGGCAGGATGACGGTACATGGAGCGATCCGGTAAATCTGGGTTATCCACTGAACACTCCAGATGACGATATTTATTTTGTTTTGAGTGGCAATGCGCAGGTAGGGTATATTTCGACAGTAAGAGAGGATACAAAAGGTTTTACAGATATTTACGCTGTTCACATGTTTACGACAACACCATACACAACAGAAGAAAATTTTTTGTTAGCAGACCTTGCAGAACCGGTCAAGCAAACATCGTTTGAACCACCTGTTAAGTTGCTTTTGGTTAAAGGAAAAGTCCTGGACGAGAACGGAAATCCAATTGAAGCGACAGTTGAAATAGTTGATAATGAGACAGGTAAGGTGATTTATAGGGTAAAAACCAACAGTGCTACAGGTGAATACATGGTAAGCTTACCGCCGGGACGAAATTATGGAATGGTTATAAAAAAAGAGGGGTATTTGTTCCACACGGAGAATTTTGACCTTGAGGAAGACCAGAGTTATTCTGAAGTTCAGAAAACAATTAAATTATCGAGCATAGCTCCGGAGAAAAAGACTCAGTTACGGAACATTTTTTTTGATTTTAATAGTGCTAAGTTAAAACCTGAGTCTTATTCAGAGTTAGATATGTTGATAGAATTTCTTAAACAGCATCCAGATATAAAAGTCGAAGTATCAGGGCATACAGACAGTTTGGGACGGTTTAGTTATAATATGAAATTATCACAGCGTAGGGCGCAGGCAGTTGTAAATTATTTAATTCAGCATGGCATAAGCAAAGATAGGTTAGTTGCCAAAGGATATGGACCAACCAAACCAATAGCAAGTAACAAAACTCCTGAAGGTAGGGCTTTGAATAGGCGTGTAGAGATTAAGATATTGCAGGTTGGTAAACAGGATTAGATTTTTGACTTATTAGTCAATTTCGTGGTAATAGATAGATAAATTTTTATCGTTATGTATGTAACGGATTAATTTT
>WFZV01000169.1 GCA_015489395.1 Bacteroidales bacterium | reverse complement strand
TCGTAATACTGAAGGTTCTATCTCCATTATTTAGACCTATTTTTAAATCGTAATAATTTCGGTATATTAAATCCAATTTACCATCTCCATTCAAATCTCCAGATGTGACTTCATCTACATCGCCTAAATAAAATTTCCCATCTACATTTCCATTATTATCAAAAAACATAACAGAAGTACGATTCCCATAATAAAACCCAAACACCACATCCATATTCCCATCGCCATCAAAGTCAGCAGGATAAATAGAAGTACTACTATCCATCTGCGTATAGTACGCTAACTTAGGAGAGGAGAAGCACTGGGCAAAAATAGGTGAACTTATTAAAACAATCGCTAAGGAAAGTAAAAGTTTTCTCATTGGTAAGAATTTTTGCATTTTATCAAAATTATTGAAAATTTTTTTTACTGAAAAAGTTTTTCCGAATTTTCTTTTTAATGAGGCAATTTTTCTCGCTCTTAGAAAATTTTTATCTTTGTGGGAAATAAATTTAAAGTATTTACACATTATGATTGAGCAGGTTAAGAAGTATATTGAGGAAGTTAGGTCGTTTCAGCCTAAGACATTAGACGAGCTTGAGCAGTTTCGTGTTAAGTTTATGTCCAAGAAACACGGGATTTTGACTAATTTGTTCAAGGAGTTTCGTAATATCCCTCCGGAGCAAAAGCCTGAATATGGTAAGGTTTTGAATCAGCTCAAGTCACTAGTGGAGCAGAAGATAAAGTCTTTGAAAGCGCAATTAGAGGACCAGCAAGCAAGCCGTACAGATTTGGATTTGACTTTGCCGGGAGATAGTTTGGCAGTTGGTTCGCGTCATCCTTTGTCAATAGTTCGTCGTGAGATACTTGATATTTTCCGCAGAATGGGCTTTATAGTTGCGCACGGTCCTGAGATTGAGGATGATTGGCATAATTTTACGGCTTTGAATTTTCCGCATGATCATCCAGCCCGTGATATGCAAGACACGTTTTTCATTGAGCGTAATCCGGATGTAGTTTTGCGTACGCATACGTCTAATTCGCAGATTCGTTATATGGAGAAGCATAAGCCGCCTTTGAAAGTGGTTTTGCCCGGTAGAGTGTACAGAAATGAGGCTGTTTCGGCCCGTTCGCATTATGTTTTTCATCAGATAGAAGGTTTGTATGTTGATAAAGATGTGTCATTTGCAGATTTGAAGCAGACTTTATTGCTTTTTGCCCAGGAATATTTTGGTGAACACACGCAGATTCGTTTCCGTCCGTCTTATTTCCCGTTTACAGAGCCATCGGCTGAAATGGATGTAACCTGTACGTTATGTGGAGGTAAAGGCTGTAATGTTTGTAAGTACACAGGTTGGCTCGAGATTTTAGGGTGTGGTATGGTCGATCCGAATGTTCTGGCAAACGTAGGAATTGACCCTGAGGAATATACAGGTTATGCTTTTGGCTTTGGTATTGAGCGAATTGCTATGTTGAAGTATGGTATAAACGACCTTCGTTTGTTCCTTGAGAATGATAAACGTATGCTTGATCAGTTCCAGTATCTATAGAATGCTGGTTTTTAGTTGGTTTGTGGAGTTTGCTGCAGGAGAGAGAATGTTTTTGGATTTTAGTTTTTTTGGTTAAATTCTGGTTAAAGGCTAATTAAGCAAAAAGTGTCGGTTTTTTATCAGGTGAATGTGTAGTAAACAGTATTTTGGGGTGACCCGAGGCTGACCGTTGAGGTCAGCCTCGGGTCTTATATTAAGTCAATTTTTGGTAAAAACAGATTAATGAAAAAACGTGCTTACGTTTATGCGAGGTGGCTTGTTTTTATAAAAAAATATTCGTAAGTGTTTTAGAGAAAACGAGCATAAGTTAAAGGCTTTGTTTTTTTGATATTAATGCGTGTAAATGCTTAAAAATCAATGTATAAAAACGATAAGTCCTGGTCAGGTGAAATGTCCTGAGGTTGCTTGCCGTAATGGAAAATTTTTGCTGGTTTATCGCCGATAAGTTTAACTTTATCGCCTTCGATTTGTAGTGCTGTACCTTCGCGTAAGCCTACAACGTAAACATTTCTGTTTATTTCGAGGAATTCGAGGATTCTTTGCTCGCGTGTTTCGCCGGCATGTCCTTGCGGATGTGCATCGGTGTAATGTGGATTTATTTGAAAATTAATCAGATTAAAAGCTTTGAAGCTGTGAGGTTCGATGATAGGCATGTCGTTAGTTGTTTTTATCGTCGGGCAAGCTACGTTACTTCCAGCAGACCAGCCAATGTAAGGAGTACCAGATTCGACTTTTCTCTGCACAACTTCAATAAGTTCAAAGTCTTGAAGGTATTTTAGCAAGTGAAAAGTATTTCCACCACCAACCACAATTAAGTCAGATTCTTCAATTGCTTTTGCCGGTACGCTATAGTGATGTACTGAGGTGACTTGCAGACCTATATTTTTAAGTCGCTGGTTTACTTTTTGTTCGTATTGGTCAAAACTAAAAGTCACTGCAGCATAAGGAATGAAAACCGCATTTTGAGGTTGAAAGCCGTTTAAAAAGCTTTTTATCTTGGGTAAGCTATGTTCTAAATATTCTTCACCAGCATTGGTGGAGTTGCTAATGAGTAAAAGTCTAACCATAACAGCAGGGTTTAAAAGTTTTGATTTTAAAATCCATAGAATTTTCTCAAATTTACAAAAAATAAAATTGTTTTAGAAATGGGACGAAATTTATACAAATTAGTTCTACTTGTTTTATTGATTTTTGTTAGTTGTCAGTCGTCCAATAAATTGCTTCGTGAGGGTAAATATGACGAGGCAGTGCAGATCGCTGTAAAAAAGTTGATGCGTAATCCTGAAAATGAAAAACAGGCAAATGTTCTGGCCAAAGCTTATCCTCTGGCTGTTAGCAAGATAGAGGAGCGAATAGAATTTTTGAAAAAAGAAGGTAATCCAGCCAATTGGGACGAAATTTATCGTTTGTACAGTAAGCTAAAGCAAATGCAGGAGCAAGTGGAGATCGTCACGCCTGTTAGCGTAGGTAACAAAATCATAAAATTTCAACATAAGGATTATGATAATTTATTAATTCAAGCTAAAAATAAAGCGGCTGAGTATCATTATGCTATGGCTAAAAAGCTAATGAAAGAGAACAACAAATATGCTTATCGTAAGGCATACGAGCATTTGTTGCAGGTAAAGCAGTATGATCCGACTTATCCAGATTTAGACCAGTTGCTCCAGGAATGTTTGGCCAGGGGAACGACTTATGTTTTGCTTGTGCCTGTTAATAAAACCATTTATCGCTTACCACGGGATTTTATGTACGATTTGATTAATTTACCGGTAGATAAGCTTAATTCGCGGTGGATTGTTTATCATACCAATGATGTGCGTAATGGAAATTATGATTTGATAATTTATGCAGTGTTGAAGGATGCTAAAATTTCAGCCAATGAACAGAAAGAGGAGAATTTTACGCAAACCAAAAAAGTAGTCGTTGGATATCATACTGTACGGGATAGTTCTGGACAGACGCAAAAAGTTCCGGAGTACCGTCAGGTGAGTTGTAACGTAAAACGCGTAGTTCAACGTAAAATCGCACATATCTACGGCGAGCTGCAATATTTCGATAATCATTCAAAGCAAAATGTCAAAACTGTGCCTGTTGCAGCAGATCATGTTTTTGAAAACAGTTTCGCCATCTGGTCAGGCGACAAACGCGCTTGTTCACAGCAGGTTATAAATGAATCGCACCATAGGATTGTGGCATTTCCCGCTGATTTAGACATGATAATAGCTGCGCAAAAAACTTTGAAAAACGTTATCTGGCAAGCTTTATCAGACAATCGTTATTGGGTCGAACGCCGATTTTGACTTGACAATTAATTGATTTGTTGTAATTTTGTGGCTTAAATTTAAACATGGGAAAACAAAAGTATGCATAAGAACAATTATCAGGAACGTGCTGTTTTAGTTGGCGTATCGTTGAAAACAGACCCGGAAAGCAAAATCGACGAATATCTGGACGAATTGGAGTTTTTGGCATATACAGCTGGAGCGAGAGTCGTAGGACGGTTCAAGCAACGGCTTGACCGTCCCGATCCAAAGACTTACGTTAGACAGGGTAAATTGGCTGAGATAAAGGATTTTATCGATAAAAACAAAGTAAATCTGGTCATATTTGACGATGACCTTACACCAGCACAACAAGCCCGTCTGGAAAAGGAGTTGGGTGTAAAGGTCGTTGACCGCACGCTTTTGATTCTGGACATTTTTGCCATGCGTGCAAATACTGCAATAGCCAAAGCACAAGTGGAGTTGGCACAGTACGAGTATATTTTACCACGCTTGAAAGGTATGTGGACGCACCTGGAAAGACAGCGCGGTGGAATCGGATTGCGTGGTCCAGGCGAAAAACAGCTTGAAGCAGACCGCCGTCATATTTTACGTAGAATTAAAAAGCTCAAACAGGATTTAGAGAAATACAAAAACCAGATTAAAGTTCAGCGTAAAAACCGTGGTAAACTGGTGCGGGTGACTTTAATTGGTTATACGAATGTGGGAAAATCGACCTTGATGAATGTTTTGACCAAGGCTGGAGTTTTTGCCGAAAACAAATTATTTGCAACTTTAGACACCACCACACGAAAAGTCGTTATAGGCAATTTGCCGTTTTTGTTGTCTGACACAGTGGGATTTATACGTAAATTACCGCATCATCTTGTCGAATCGTTTAAAACTACCCTTGAGGAGGTCAAAGATTCTGACCTTTTGCTGCACGTTGTGGACATTTCCCATCCGGAGTTTGAGGAGCATATCCGCGTTGTGAACAAGACATTACAAGACCTTGGGGCTGCAGATAAAGACATGATATTGGTTTTTAACAAAATCGATGCTTACAAGTACGAAGAAAAAGACCCGTTTGACCTGACACCAAAAGAGAAAAAGAATTTTACAATTGACGATTGGCGAAAAACCTGGTTGGCACGTACTGAGAACAAAGTGGTTTTTATATCTGCAAAAGAAAGAATCGGAATTGACCAGCTGCGAAAAGTACTTTACGAGGAAGTTCGTAAAATCCACGTACAGCGTTATCCTTATGACGATTTTATTTATCCTGACCAATATCTGAAATTTTCAACGCAAGACTCTGATTAACAGATGAATATTTGAAGTAGCGGGTGATTTTATATTGTCTGTTCAGCTGTGTGAAAATGCTTGAACAAAATGAGAGTAAGAAATTAGAAAAAGATAAACTGGTCTCTATCGCCTAAAAATTGCATTTGCATGAAAAAAGGATTTAGGCTTTAAGAAAAGTTTGTAATATCCAGGCGAAGTTAAGAAAATATCCAGGTTCGGAGGTTTGATGTAAAAACGAGATTTATTGCCGGTTTACTCTTTATTTTTCGAATCAATAATAATTGTTACAGGACCATCGTTTTCCAGCGAAACACGCATATAAGCGCCAAACTGCCCGGTTGGCACGCTTTTACCTAATTCTTTTTCCACCTGCATGATAAATTTTTCATAAATAGGAATAGCTATTTCAGGAGGAGCAGCTTTTGTGTATGATGGACGAAAACCTTTTTTTGTGCTGGCATGCAAAGTAAATTGGCTAACAATAAGTATGTCGCCGCCAACGTCTTTGACAGATAGATTCATTTTGCCTTCCTGGTCAGGAAATATTCTTAGATTTACGATTTTATGAGCTAACCATTTGATGTCTTCGTCGTTATCTTCTTTTTCTATGCCCACAAGAACCAATAATCCTTGGCTTATAGAAGAAAAAATATTACCTTCGATTTGTACAGAGGCGTAATTGACCCTTTGTATAACTACTCTCATTGCTTTTTGGTTTTAAAATCTAATTGTATGCCGATAATAAAAAACTTCGCAAAGTTACCAATTTGGTTGCAATTTGTATTAAATATTTTGATTTTATATGGTTTGTGGGAGATTTTTTATAAATTTTTAAGGGATTATTATCTCGTTGATTATTTTTATGAGCAGGTGATTTATTTTCTTTCCAGGTTGCAATTAAAGCTTTCGGGATTTTTGTTGACGTTATTTGGCTATAAGGTTAAGATTTACTGTAAAGTGATCACCATCAACGGCTCGAATGGTGTTTTATTAGACCGCGGTTGTTTAGGTCGCAATGTTTTGGGAGTTTTTTTAGGTTTTATTTTTGCTTTTCCTTCGATGCTTAAAAAAAAGTTCTGGATATCTGTTATCGGCGTAGTTGTGTTTATTATATTAAATGTGTTGAGAATAACAGCTTTAACCATAATAGATTACTGTTGTCCGCGTTATCTGGACATAAATCATCATTATATTTTCACGATAATTGTCTATTCGGCGATAATTGTAATGTGGGCGTTGTGGCTTAGGTCATTACGAGAGTCTAAACAGCCACCGGAGCCTTGATGTGAGGCCATGCCTGGTAATTTTCGATTTTAATGTCTTCGTACTTAAAGTCGAATAAGCATTTAACGTCAGGATTTAGTTTGACTGTAGGTAGTGGTTTAGGTGTACGCTGGAGTTGTTGTTTGACCTGTTGAATATGGTTCAAATAAATGTGTGTGTCGCCTAAAGTGTGGATAAATTCGCCGGGTTTGTAACCTGTGACCTGCGCAACCATTAGCAGCAGCAGGGAATAAGAAGCTATGTTGAAAGGCACGCCGATGAAAAGGTCTGCGCTTCGCTGGTAGAGTTGAAGCGAAAGACGGCGGTTTTGTGTATCGACGTAAAATTGGAATAGAATGTGGCATGGAGGGAGGGCCATTTTGTCTAAATCGCCTACGTTCCAGGCGCTAACAATGATTCTGCGAGAGGTTGGTTTGTTTTTGATAGTTTCGATTGCGTTTTTGAGTTGGTCGATACGTTGTCCATTTTCAGCAGTCCAGCCGCGCCATTGGTAACCGTAAATTCGGCCTAATTCGCCGTTTTCGTCAGCCCACGGGTCCCAGATGTGGACGCCGTTGTCGTTGAGCCATTTGATATTTGTTTGACCTTGAATGAACCAGAGTAATTCGTATATTATAGCTTTAGTGTTGAGTTTTTTTGTAGTGAGAAGAGGAAAGCCTTTCGACAGGTCAAAGCGCATTTGAGCGCCAAAAATGCTAAGAGTTCCGACGCCTGTTCGGTCTTGCTTTTTGACGCCGTTATTTAAAACAGTTTTAAGTAAATCGAGGTATTGCTGCATGATGATTAATTTTTTTGTTTAGTCTGTATTTTTTTCCCAGACAAGTTTTTTGCCAAATCCTAAGAGTTTGTTATGAGTAAATTTTATTTTTTCCAGGTCAATAATCCACAGAGGAGCAGGATGTTTTTTAGCAAAAGGAAATCGTTTGTAATAGATTTTTTCGGCACGTTTAAGTTTTTGGTCCAAAGCCTGGTACATAGTGCCATTAAATTGTATTCCAGCTACAATACCACGAAACTTTTTAAACAAATAAATCGTGCCACTAACTTTGTTGTTAGTTTTCAGGTCGTTAATATGTTTAGTTTCATGTTCGGAGGTGCAAATCAGCCAGTTATTTTTCGCATCATAGGCATAGAAACAGTTGCATGAGTGTGGAATTCCGTCAACGCATGTAGATAAACTAAGAATTTGTTGGGTTTTTATAAAGCGAATTATATTTTTGCCTAAGTCTTTCATTTTATAAAAAATTTTGAAATAATTATGAAGCGGTTAATTTTTATTTTATTTTGGCTAAGTTATGCCATCTTAAGTTTTTCTCAAAATTATGATTATGATTTAACTTACCAAAAATTAGAGTTTTGGGTTGACCCGTCGGTAAGAGCTATCCGCGGGGCTGTTGAAATTAATCTTCATTTGCTAAATGCGTCAAATAATGTGACGGTTGATTTAGCAGATGAATTGACAGTAGATTCAATAAAAAGCGGGGCAGAGCTTTTGAGTTTTACACATAATAATAACCAGATAAACATTAGTTTTTCGACTCAAATACAAGGAGATACATCGTTTGTAGTGTATTATCATGGACAGCCGCCACAGACAGATTTTGGCAGTTTTACCACATCGACTCATAATGATACTGTTCCGATCATGTGGACACTTTCAGAGCCTTATGGTGCCAGGGATTGGTTTCCTACAAAGAATTTTTTAGGCGATAAAATAGATTCTTTAGACGTGATAATCCATACGCAGCCAGAGTATATTGCAGCTTCGAACGGTGTTTTAGTACAGGATACCACCATAGGGAACGAGCGAATTATACACTGGAAAACCCTTTATCCTATAGCCACTTATCTGGTAGCTTTCGCAGTTACCAATTACACTGTTTATTACGACACAGCGAGGATAGGCGATAGTTTGATTATACCGGTAATGAATTTCATTTATCCGGAAAGTTTAGACCGAGCAGAGCCGGCTACGCCGTATGCGGCGAGGTGTTTAGAGTTTTATTCGAATAAGTTTATACTTTATCCATTTTACAAGGAGAAGTACGGACAAGCCCAGTTTGGCTGGGGTGGTGGTATGGAACATCAGACAATAACGTTTATAGGTGGATTTTCGCAGATGTTGTTGGCGCATGAATTGGCGCATCATTGGTTTGGAGATTATATAACCTGCGGGTCGTGGCATGAGATTTATTTAAATGAGTCGTTTGCGACGTATTTGGAGGGATTGACAGCAGAGGCAGGTTTGGCAGATTATAGTTTTCGCGATTGGTTGGCAAATGCGCGTGCGCTTGCATTCCAGGCGACAACTGGTTCGATTTATGTTTATGACACAACTGACGTTGACAGGATTTTTGATTACCGGTTAAGTTACATGAAAGGTGCGTTATTTTTACACATGTTGCGTTGGACAATGGGAGACAGTGCGTTTTTCCAGGGGCTTCGAGAATATTTAAAAGATTCGACATTGGCTTATGGTTTTGCTCATACAGCTGATTTAAAGCGTCATCTTGAACATGCATGTAATTGCGATCTCACAGAATTATTTAATGACTGGCTTTATGGACAGGGCTATCCGGAGTATGATATTTCTGTGGTACAGAGCGATTCGTTTGATTATGTTGTTGAAATAAGCCAGACACCGACAGACAATTCAGTTGATTTCTTTGAATTAAAGTTGCCTTTGTTGTTTAAAGGCGATACTGGCCAGCGTTTGGTCGTTTTAAACAATGTGGAAAATAATCAAACTTTTACTGTCCACGTACCGTTTCAGGTAACTGATGTAGAGTTTGACCCGGATTGGTGGTTGTTGGCCAAAGCCAAAGTTGAGTTACACTCAGGTTTCAGTCAATTGCTTGATACGCAGAAGATTTTGGTGTATCCGACTCTGGTAACGAATGATTTTTGGTTTGTAATAGACAGCAGTTTAAAGCAGGCAGATATAAAAATCGTGGATTTGAGTGGAAAAGAGCATTATGCTTTGCATTTAGCTTTAGGTGACACAATTTATAAAAAACATTTAGACCTTGGCAGTCTACAATCGGGAGTATATTTGTTTAAGGTTTTATCACATGGTCATTTGGTTAAAACAATAAAGTTCATCAAGTTATGATAGAATATTTAATCGGTCAAGTTCAGGAGTTGACACCAACTTATTTGGTGCTTGAAGTCGGTCAAATAGGCTATATGATAAACATTAGCCTGACTACTTTTGAGCAGATACAGGGCAAGAAACAGGTAAAAATTTACGTTCATCAAATAATTAGAGAGGACAGTTTTTCGTTATATGGTTTTTATACCAGGGATGAGCGTAGCATGTTTCGTTTGTTAATCTCGGTAAGTGGTGTAGGGGCGACGACAGCCCGTTTGATGCTGTCGTCGCTTAAGCCAGATGAGTTGAGCAAAGCAATAAGTTTGGGCGATGTGCAGTTGCTTAAAAGCATAAAGGGGATAGGTACAAAAACAGCCCAGCGTATAATCGTTGATTTGAAAGATAAAATCGACAAGGGACAGACAGCTGAATTAAGTTTAGGTAGTATTGGCAAGGTTAGTCAAGAAGCTGTTGAGGCTCTGGTTACACTTGGTTTTTCGCGGAAAGCAGTGGAAAAGGTTGTAGCTAAGGTTTTAAAGCAAAATCCTGAGTTTTCTGTTGAACAGGTTATTAAAGCTTCGTTTAAATTTTTAACCTAAAAAAGAGTTACAATGTTCAAAAAAATAGGTCTGAGCTTTTTTCTGTTAATTGTATTAATCAATTTTTCATATTCGCAGCAAGATACCGGCCGTAGCGATACATTGAGGTATTTGCCTTATTACTTGCGTGGAAACCCTTTTAAATCAGGAAATTATACAGATTTTAAGTTAGAGCCGTTTTACAAGTTAAACGTAAATTACGATCCAGATTTAGGTTTTATTATCACAAATAGCTTTGATAGTCTGAGCTTTGGGCAGCCATTGATTTTGAATTTTAACCAATATTTAAAACAGCAAAACAAGCAAACATTTTTTCAATTATGGCAAAAGCAGCTTAGAAGCAATGTTTCGACAAAGAATTTTTCGGCTTTAAGCAATTTGTTGTCGCCTAATATAAAATTTGGTGTGGCAGGAGCAGATAAGATTTTCGGCTCAAATGTTATTTCGATAAGACCAACCGGCTCAATAGGTTTGACTTTTGGTCTATCTTATAACAAGATTTTCAATCCGTCTTTGCCGCCAGAGCTAAGAGGACGTTATCCCACTTTTGTTTTCGACCAGGACATTCAGTTAGGCATAAATGGCAAGATAGGTAATAAAGTCAACGTGGGCATAAATTACAATACTAATTCGATGTTTGATTTTCAGGACCAAAAGCGACTTGAATATACCGGGGATGAAGATGAGATTATACAGCGTCTTGAGGCAGGAAATGTGATGTTTACAACTGAAAATAGCTTAATTCAGGGAAGTAGCACACTTTTTGGATTAAAATCTGTGTTGAAATTCGGACGATTGACAGTTGAGAGCGTTATTTCACAACGAAAAGGCCAGGCTAAGACTGTTGAAGTCAGCGGAGGAGCTGTTTTTAACGATTTTGAAATTCGTGCGAGCGATTACGATGCTGACCAACACTTTTTCTTATGTCAATATTTCCGTGATATTTACGAACAAACACTTAAAAACCTTCCTGTTGTTGCTTCACCTATTAAAATTACCAAAATTGAAGTCTGGGTTACAAACAGAACTTCGGACTTTCAGAATTCCCGTAATATAATCGCATTCCAGGATCTGGGCGAGGCTCAAAAAATTTATAACACCAACCTGGTACATCCTACACCAGGACAAACCTATGCCAGCAATGATGCGAATGATTTATACCAGAACTTGCTAAATAATTACCCGCAAATCCGAGATATAACTAAAGCATCGGCTATTCTGACAAACATTGGCTTTACCGAAGGAACAGACTTCATCAAATTAGAAAATGCCCGCAAATTAGACCCAAAAGATTACACTGTAAATACAGATTTGGGCTATATTTCTTTGAATTACCCGTTGAAACCTGGCGAGATTTTAGCTGTTGCGTTTGAGTACACAATGAACGGAAAGGTTTATAAAGTCGGTGAATTTTCTTCAGATGTCAATTCGCCTGATGCGTTAATACTTAAGTTGTTGCGAGGACCTGCGTCAGTGCCAAATATTCCTATGTGGGATTTGATGATGAAAAATATTTATTCGCTGGGAACCTGGAATATTCAGTCGAAGGATTTTGTTCTGGACATTTTTTACAACGACGACCGAACTGGAAACATGATTAATTATTTGCCCGAAGGACGGATTAAAAACAAGCCTCTTTTGCGGGTCTTTAACCTGGATAAAGCTGACCAACAGCACAACCCGCATCCGGATGGATTTTTCGATTTTCTGCAAGGCATAACTATTGACCCACAACATGGTTGGATAATTTTTCCCGAATTAGAACCATTTGGACGGTTTTTGAAACAAAAAATCGGAGACCAGCGAGTCGCTGAACATTACGTTTACCAGGAACTTTACGATTCTACGCAATACATTGCAAAGCAATTAGCCACTAAAAACAAGTTTTACATCAAAGGACATTTTAAGTCCAGCAGCGGAGCTGAAATTATGTTAAACGCAATGAATATCCCACGGGGCAGTGTACACGTTACCCAGGGAGGACGCGAGTTACAGGAAAACGTCGATTATACAGTCGATTACAACCTGGGCAAAGTGACGATTATCAACAAATCGCTGCTAATGTCAGGCATACCGATAAAAGTTACCTTAGAAAGCCAGGATTTATACGGCATGACAACGCAAAACTTTATTGGTACGCATTTTAACTATCAATTTTCGAAAAATTTTAATGTCGGCCTTTCATACACTCACCTAACTGAGATGCCTATTGAAATAAAAACACCTTTTGGTACCGAACCAGTATCGAATACTCTTTGGGGTATGAATACTTCTTATTCGTCGCAATTGCCGTTTTTGACAAAACTTGTTGATGCCCTGCCTTTTATACAGACTAAAGCTCCTTCAAGAATTGATTTTCAGGCCGAATTCGCTAATTTAATCCCGGGCAACCCGCGTTTTCTCAACAAAAGAGGCGTTTCTTATATCGATGATTTTGAAAACACACAAACATACATTGACCTGAAAGCTCCACAAGCCTGGGTACTGGCCAGCATACCACAGCACCAGCCTACTAAATTTCCTGAAGCAAATGATTTAACCGGAAGAACTTCGGGCTACAACCGCGCTTTGCTGGCCTGGTACGATATAAGTACAGACTTCACTAATCCGCGAAGCACAACCAGACCAGATTATATCACCAAAGACGACATTTCAAACCATCTGGTACGAGAAATTTACGAAACAGAAATCTATCCCAACCGCCAGCCTTTCTCCAATACTCCTGCTCGTCTGACTGTGCTAAACCTTGCTTTTTACCCTAATGAGCGAGGACCATACAACTACGACGTACAGGGAGAACCGGGAATTTCCGCAGGAATTAATCGAGACGGAACACTCAGAGACCCGCAATCACGTTGGGGAGGTATAATGCGCGATTTGTATGTTACAGATTTCGAAAGCTCAAATATTGAATTTATCCAGTTTTGGCTGATGGACCCATTTGTGTACGATTCTACGCGTTCTGGTGGTAATTTGTACATAGACTTAGGCGACATTTCCGAAGATATTTTAAAAGACGGACGTAAAAGCTTTGAAAATGGCATCCCTTATCCAGATGACCCGACAAAGGTCGATACTACGCAATGGGGCATAGTGTCGCGCGAGCAGATGACTACACAGAATTTTAGCAATGACCCGGCTGCGCGTCATCGCCAGGATGCTGGTTTTGATGGCATTTTGGACGAAACAGAGCAAAACTTTTTCAAAGATTACTTGCAAAGTATAGCTGCAATTTACGGAACAAATTCTCCTGCTTACCTTAAGGCTCTCAATGACCCGTCAGACGATGATTTTAAATACTTTTTAGACCCTGAGTACGATCAGGAACATGCTTCCATTTTAGAGCGTTACAAGCATTATAATGGCACTGAGGGCAATTCGCCTATTGCAAACAATAATTCGACTACATATCAAGCTGTTACGTTTAAACCTGATATGGAGGACATTAACCGCGATAATACCCTGGACAATTACGAAGCTTACTACGAGTATAAAATTCATCTCTCGCCTGAAGATATGAAGATTGGCAAAAATTACATTGTCAACAAAGTCCGGGCTAAAGTTAAATTGCCGAATGGCAAAGAGAGCGAGGTTACCTGGTATCAGTTTAAAATACCGGTTCGTAAGCCTGATGCTGTTTATGGTAATATTTCCGGGTTTAAATCTATCCGGTTTATGCGACTTTATTTGCGTGGTTGGTCAAAGCCTATTGTACTGAGATTTGGCGAATTTAACCTTGTACGTGAAGAATGGCGGCAATATCAAGGCTCGCTGTTGGAGGGTGGAGAAGCTACTTCTGGTGATTTTGATGATAAATCGCGTCTGGATATTTCTGTGGTTAATATTGAAGAAAGCAGCCAAAAACAGCCTGTTAACTACGTCCTACCGCCTGGCGTGACACGTGAGCAAGACCCTTATAACGAACAACTCCGTCAATTAAACGAGCAGTCTTTAGCTCTCAAAGTCATTAATTTAGCTGACGGACAGGCAAAAGCTGTTTACAAGTTGGTCGATATGGACGTACGCAAGTACAAAAGAATTAAGATGTTCGTGCATGCCGAGGCTCTGGCTGGACAGGAAAACCAATTGCATGACAATGATTTAGTGCTTTTCATACGACTTGGCTCTGATTTTACCAAAAACTATTACGAATACGATATCCCATTGAAAGTCACACCTCCCGGGTATTATTACGCACCTGATAATGACGTAAATAATCCAAATCGTTACATTGTTTGGCCTCCGGAAAATGAGCTTAATTTGGCTTTTCAGACTTTGCTGGACGTTAAGCAGAAACGCAATGAGCTTATGTACCAGGAAGGTTCGAATGTGTCGTATAATACGCCATTTACCGTTTACGACCGCGACAGAAAAATTACTGTACTTGGCAATCCCAATTTGAGCAATGTAAAAGTAATAATGATTGGCGTAAGAAATCCTTCTCGCAATACCAACACACGACCGGACGATGGACAGCCTAAGTCAGGCGAAATTTGGGTCGATGAGCTAAGACTTGAAGATTTCAACGACCAGGGCGGATGGGCTGCTGATGCTCGCTTGAACCTTACTTTAGCTGATTTGGGAAATATTAATTTTTCAGCATACACACATACTCCCGGCTTTGGTTCGTTAGAACAACGCGTTAATGAACGTTATAAGGACCAGACAATACAGTATGATTTAAGCACAAGGCTGCAATTGGGCAAATTTTTCCCGAAAAAATACGGAGTATCTTTGCCAGTATATTTAGGCTATTCCGAACGGGTCTCAAATCCGGAATATAATCCGTTAGACCCTGATATTAAGCTGCGTACAGCACTATCGAATCCGAATTTGACAAAAGAACAAAAAGACGTCTTGCGCCACCTGTCGCAAACTTATGTACGGCGAAAGAGTTTTAACATTACAAACATTCGAATAACCGGTAAACAGCAAAGAACAGTAATTCGTAATGCCCGAAGAAGAGCCAGAGGAAAGAACAATAAGCGCGGACGGGGCCGTCCACGACGACGGGTTAAGCCGTTTTATGATATTTCTAATTTCTCGGCTTCGTTTGCCTACAATGAGATTTACCAGCGAAGTC